>JBBQPD010000170.1:0-9128 GCA_038331535.1 Gemmatales bacterium
GGTCGCGGCTCGTAGCGCGATTCGTGTTACGGCACGTACAGGAACTCATTCCGATTCAACAGCGCCAGACAGAAGTCCGCCAGCGCAGCCGCATCGGCGGCGTCCATCCCTTCGGGCCGGTTCACCGGCACGCCGACGCGCTGCCCCGTCCGCAGGCGTTCGCGCAGCAGCTTCGTCTGCGCCTCCAGGAAGTCGAGCGCCGTCTGCAACTCTTCCGGGCGCGGCGTCCGGGCCAGGGCCAGACGATACGCCCACTCGACGCGCGCGGCGCGGCCGGTCTTCACCTCGCGCAGCAAGCGGGAGGCGAAGGCCTTGCTCTGCGCTTGCATGAACGGGCCATTGAGCAGGATCAACGCTTGCGGGGCGAAGGTGCTAACCGGCCGCACCGGGCACGAGGTGAGCGTGTCGGGCTGATCGAACGCCTCGAACAAGGGCTGACGGACGTTGCGCTTGGCGAACAGGTACAGGCTGCGGCGCGCGTGCTGGCGCGGGTCCGGAGTCACATTCCACAGACCGTCCGGTTCGCCCTCGGTGAAGATCAGGTCGTACACCTCCGGTTCGAGCGGCACGCGCACCATTGGCCCGCCGAGGGCCGGGTTGAGCGTGCCGGCGACAGCCAGGACGCTGTCGCGCAAACCCTCTCCTTCCATCCTCCGACGGTTCATGCGCCAGAGAAGCCGATTGTCAGGATCGACCTTCAACCCCTCACCCTGCCCTCTCCCCTCAGGGGAGAGGGTGACAGGAGAACTTTGTTGATACGTCGCGGACAGCACCATCAGCCGGTGGATGTGCTTGAGCGACCAACCGCTGCGGATCAGTTCCGTCGCCAGCCAGTCGAGCAGCTCCGGGTGGGTGGGCCGGTCGCCGCGCAGGCCGAAGTCGTTGGGCGTGGCAACGAGGCCGCGGCCGAAATGATGCTGCCAGAGACGATTGACGATCACGCGCGCCGTCAGCGGATGGTCCGGGCGCGTCAGCCAGCGGGCCAGGTCGAGACGAGTCAACGGCATCATGGGGTCATCGAAGGACGCCACGCGCAGAGCGGCGGGAAAGCCGGAGGACACTTGCTTGTCCTTCTGTTTCGGATCGCCGCGCTTGAGAACATGGGCGACAGGCGTGGCGCCGGTGTCGCCAACTGTCCACGCCTGGGCCGGCGGCGGCGGTTTCTGTTCTTCCAGCGCGTGCAGCTGTACTCGCAGGTTGGCCCTGCGCGCGCGATCTGCCGGCGTCAGGGCGCCGACGATCTCGTCCCACGTTACCTTGATGAGTACCTGGGCCTGGGCGGCGAGTTTGTTTTGCTCCGCGGTCCGTGTCTTCGGATCGACGGCCAGCGCGTCGCGATATTCCAACTCCAAACCGGCTTTTTTTGCCTCCGTCAGTCGTTCGCGATAGGGAGCGTCGAGGTCGGCCACCTGCTTGCGCAGCGGCTCCATGCGGCTGGTCAGCTCTTTGACGCGCGCTTCGTGAGCGGCCCTGTCCTCGGGCCGGGCGATCTCGATCTCCTTGGGGATGGCCGGGGAGAAAAACGCCTGGAGCCGATAGTAGTCGGCCTGCGGCACCGGGTCGAACTTGTGATCGTGGCAGCGGGCACAGCCCATCGTCAGGGCGAGAAAGGTTGAGCCGACGCCGTTCGTCATCTCCAGCAGGACTTCCTGCCGGGCGACCGCTGGATCGATGTTGCCGCTCGTCTGATGCACCGGGCCGCAGCGATGAAATCCCGCGGCAATCAGCAGCTGCGCCTCGGGTAACTCCGCGCCGTGGATGCCCTCGCGGAGGGCGGGTTTGGCGAGCAGGTCGCCGGCGAGCTGTTCGGTCAGGAAGCGGTCGTAGGGCTTGTCCTGGTTGAGGGAGCGGACGACGAAATCGCGATAACGCCAGGCGTGCGGCCGTTCGCCGTCGGCTTCGTAACCGTTCGATTCGGCGTAGCGGACCACGTCGAGCCAGTGCTGCGCCCAGCGCTCGCCATAGTGCGGCGACGCCAGAAGTCGATCCACCACGCGAACATAAGCTTCGGGATTGGAGTCCTTCACGAAAGCGTCGAGTTCCGGCGGGGTTGGCGGCAGCCCGGTGAGGTCAAAGGTGACGCGGCGCAGCAGAGCGGCGCGGTCGGCGGGGAGCGAGGGCCGAATGCCCGCAGTATCTAGCCGAGCGAGGATAAAGGCATCGATCGGCGTCCGCACCCAGGCAGGTGTCGAGAGAACCGGCAGGTTGGAACGTTGCGGCGGTTGAAACGCCCAGTGCGGCCTCACCTCGTTTGCTGAAAGAGGGGTCGCGACGAGCAAGAAAAACAGCGGCGGAATGCGACGCATGACGAACCTTCACGCTTTCAGCCGGTTAGAGTTTGTCCCGGAATGTGTCGTTTTCTACGAGCCGCGCCCGTCAGGGAACTCTGTTAGCAGCATCGCGCAGACGCTCCCTGACGGTCGCGGCTCGTGGGAAGCGATCAGACGCTCCCTGACGGTCGCGGCTCGTGGGAAGCGAGACGAGCCGCGACCGTCAGGGAGCGTGGGGAGCGCTCCCTGACGGTCGCGGCTCGTAACAATTCTCAGTCGGCACCGCGGTTTTAGGGTTTCACTGGATCAGCGGACGTTCCGGGCGGGGGCTTGACCCCCATTGGACCTGGACCTTGTCCCTTTGGCGGCATCGTCGCGGGCGGCATCGTCGCGGGCCCAATAGGCGGCATCGAGGCGGGAGTGTTGGGAGGAGGCATCGACGCCGGAGTATTGGGCGGCATGGTTCCGGTGCCGGTGGGCGGCATCGTTCCCGTGCCGGTCCCCGAACTCGACGCGGTGATGCGGAACGAATCGAAGAACGTGGCCACGTCCTTGTCCGGAACCTTGTCGGCGTTCGTGACGGTCACGAGGTAGGAGCGGTTGCGGATTGCGAAGCCGCGCTCTTTCGTCGTTCCGTCTTTCGTCTTCGCCGTGATCTCCCAGCCGGACGTGCTGCCGGCCCGCGCATCGGTTTCGCGAACGCCGCCGCTGCCGGCAGTGCGGCTCCACTCGGCCTTCGCGGACTTGAGAGACTCCGCGGCCTGTTGATCGCCGCCGTTCTCCGGGTAGATCATAGCCTTCACCGAATAGCTACTGTTCTCCGCCCCCGACACCTTGGAGGAAAACGTCACGGTCGACGAGCCGGACATGCCCATGCCCATGTTCGGCATTCCGGACATGCCCATGCCCGACGCCTTTTCCGTCTTCTCGGTTACTTTGACGCTTTCCGGGAAGGCGCTGCTGAACGCGCCCTCGCGTGAGGTGTAGGTCTTCCAGCCGGCCGGCGCTCCGCCCTTGTCGGCGGACTTCTCCTGTCCCGGCTTGTCGGCCTCGCCTGCCAGCACCTGGACGGTCAGATCTTCGTCCGGCACTTCCGGCACCAGCTCATTGAACTTGTCGATCTTGTCCGGGCCTTTGATGGTACACATCGAGCGGAACAGGGCCGGGTCGATGCCGGCGCGGATGAAGCGAACCTTGCCGTCGGCCATGATGGCAAAGGTACCGCGTTCGACCTTGTCGCCGATCTTGTACTCCGAGGAGACGAACGGCTGGACACAGCCCTTGTCGTCCTCGGCAACGCCGCGCACCGTCGCGCCGCCGCCGGCCAGCCACGGGGCGCGGAAGTCGGGCGGCACCTGGATCAGCGCGATCACTTTATCCTGCCGATCCTTGGGAATGTCGCTGTCCTTCGCACCCATCTTCGTTACGCGCTCGTAGCCGAAGATGCCCAGCTTGTCCTCAACAGTCTTGTCGCCAGCCTGGTAGGTGGCGGCGTCCGCGCCGACGCCGGCCATGCCGACGAAATGGGTGACGCCATATTCGTCGGGGAGAGCCGGGTAGGTGCTGCGGAACGCGGTATCCTTGCCGCGAACGACGAACTGCGGGACTACCTTCTTGGCGGCGTTCAGGTTTTCGCGCTTATCGAACCAGTCCTTGGCCAGGTCAATCTTGACGTCCAGGGACGCGGCGTCGGGCAGGAAGGGGAGCAGGTCCGCCATCCAGCTGACGCGCGACTCGGGACGGCTCAGGTCGGGTTCCTTGCGTGCCTGGGTGCCGCGCGGGAAGTGCCCGTTCTTCTGCACGTATTGCGACAGGGCGGTCGCCAGCTGATGGTAACGCGGCGCGGTATTGGCCAAATCCGATTCGATACGCGCCTGGACCATCGCCTTGCCCAGTTCTCTCGTATACAGGTCGTATTCCGTCTTGGTCGGCACCGTGAAGGTCGCCGCCAGGATTTTGCCGGAAGGCGTCACGGTGATCGGCGCGTCGGATTTCGGCTCGTCGCCGGTTGACCCCATGCCCATCGTTCCTGGCCCCATGGATCCCATGTTCCCGGAAGCGGGACCATTTGAAGCCGGACCCATGGGCCCTGGACTCGTGGGCATCCCTCCCGGCGGGGGCCGCGACGCCGGACCCGTAGTGCCGGTGTTGCTACCGGTGCCGGTGCCGGTGCCGGTACCGGTGCCGCCGGTGGGGTTGGCCCACAAGTCCAACAGCGGTTTGATGTAGGTCTGGTGCCATTCCTCGCCCTTGCCGTCGCTCTTCATTTCGAGGGCGACGGCCAACGACAGCTTGTCCTGCGTGAAGCTGGACAGGGCCAGAGCGGCGTTTTGCACTTCGGGCACGATCAATTCTTCCGCGCTCTTGACGGCGCCCTCGGGGTTCGTGCCGATGCTCTTCACGAGCTTGTCGAAGCCCTCGCCGAAGATCTGCGGGGAGATAAAGCTGCGATTCGCCGCCAACAACGGCGTGAGCTGTTGCGCGCCCTGCTTGACCACGCCGCCGAGCATGGGACGGGCCGCAGCCCAGATGGTATCAATATCGCCCGCCATGCAGATCAGCGCCGGCGCGTCGGCCTTCTCGACCTTGTCGAGCAGTTCCTTGAGCTCGGCTTTCACATTCTGATAAGGCGTGGCCGCCGTTTCCTTCTTCGCGCCGTCGGCCGGCGCGTCCGCGCCTTTGGCCCGGTCCTGCAGGAACTTCTTGAGCGGTTCCTCGTCGGCGAAGACGAGCGTTTGCGCGTCGACGAAATGGGCGGCGTAGGTGGAGCGGGCCCGATTCGCCTTGAACAGCAGGTTGCCGACGCTGTCGAACTGCCGGCCGACAAGATAATAACTGGGCCCGCCGGCGCCGTCCTTCACTTCCACCAGTTTGAGCCGGGCGATCAGGTCAGCTTGATCGAGCTTGTGCGCGCTGCGCAGGACGCTGAACACCCAGCCCTTGGCGCCGCTGGTCGCGGCGACCGCGATGCGCGACACGCCCTTGCCGTCCTCGCGGCGGAGCGGGAAGCCGAAGACTTTCTTGAACCCGGGTTCGCTGAATGGACCCTGGGGTTGCATGGCCGAGCGCCAGACGCCGCTGGAGCCGAGCTTATCCACGTTGACGGACATCACGGCGGTCGCGTCCCCCGGCAGCAGGCTCGTCGGATCGGGGAGGCCCGATTTGTCCTCGGCGATCGTGTTGTCTCCCCCTGTCTTGTCGGGGTCTTTCGTGTCGTTGGGGTTGGGGATACCCGGTTGCGGGGTGCCCTGCTGGTTCTGGGCGACCGGCGTCGTCTTCTTCGGCTCCGATTTACCCTTGAACAGGAAGTAGCCGCCGATGCCGAGGGCCGCGACGGCGACCACGGCCAGGCCGCCGCCGACCATCAGGGTGTTCGAGCCTTTTTTCTGCTTCTTCTTTTTGACGTCAGTGTCGTCGTCGTCGTCCTTGCTGGCCTTGCCTTTCTTGGCGGCCGCCTTGACGGGCTTCTTGTCCGTGACTTTGCCGTTGCCGGCCGCCTTGGCCTTCTTGGCCGGCTTCTCGGTCACGCCTTCTTCGGCCTCGTCCTCTTCATCCGCCGGCGCCTTGACGACGAACGGCCCTTCGCACTTGGGGCATTTGATCTTTTTGCCGATCAGCTTCGGGTCGCGGATCGGGACCAGCGCCTCGCAGATCGGGCATTCCTGTTTGAAACTCGTTGCAGTGGCCATGGTCGATTCTCCGTCAAGCCCGCGGTCAATCCATTACGGAGGAAGGGCGGGGAAATTACTATTCAGCTATCATAACCAGCGCGCGGGGGAATATGCCAGCAGAAATGACCGATCGGGCAAAGAATTCTGGCGCGAGCGCTCCAATGGCCGCATCCGTATAATCAGCGAATAGTGCGACGTGCGACGTGCGACGTTGGAGGGCAGGGGATGAGCGACGCGCGGGCGGTCGGCGTGCAGGCGGCACTGCTGTACCACTTTTGCCGGCTGCGGTTGCCGGGAGTGGCCCTGGCGTACGCCGCGTTCGAGAAGCATCTGGCTCATGCGTTTGACATGTATCGCGCCCGCGCGGCCCGCGAGCAGCGGCCGTCCAACTGGCCCGGATTCGTCGAGGCGCTCTATCCCGTCGATTGGTTCCTGGCGTGCAGCTGTCTGGAGGGGGTGCCGCGCTCCTGGGAGAGCCTGTTCGCCTCGCGCGCCAGCCGCACCGACTGCCTGTTGGTGGATGCGCTGCGCGCCCGGGCGGTGCGCCTCTTCCCGCGCGACGAGGAGCGCCAGGAACAGGCCGTGTCCGAATACTGGGGCTTCTTGCTCGCCGGCGAACGCGAAGGCTCGACGCCGATCCTGGCCCGCTACGACGGCTTACGGCCGCTGGTGCCCTGGTTGATTCGCGTCTTCCAGAACAAGCATCTGTCCGACAAGCGCGTCCGGTCGATGCCGGGACTGACGGATGAGGAGCTGGAAGCGCACGCGGCGCCGTTCCTGGACACCGGCGATGGGCGCTGGCTGGAGGAGTTCCGCACCGGCGCCCGCGAGTGGCTGGACGACCTGGCCGAAGACGAGGTGCTGATCCTCGGCCTACGATTACGTTATCGCCTGAGTCAGCGCGAGGTCGCGGGTTTGCTCGGCATTCACGAAGGCAACGTCGGCCGCAAAACCGACAAATTGAGCAAGGGCTGTCGCGAGCGCGTCGGCGATCACCTTCAAAAGCTGGGCTGGACCGGCGACGACGTGGGCGCTTATGTCATGAAGGAGATGGATTCCTTGTTACTCGACGAGCCGCGCTTCTCGGCCGACCGCCTCGCGGCCCTGCTCGCCAGCCGCGGAAAGAAGCTGCCCGCGGAACGACAGGGTTGATGAGCGTCCCACCCGCCGAGTGTGGAGGCCCGTGAACGGGCCTCAAGGCAATATATGGGGATGTGCCCTTCATCCTTCATCCTTTGGTTTGAGACGCCTCATGCCTCCGCCTGACACTCCGGCTTCCCCTGACGCATCCTTGCCGGGCATCGTCGGCAACAGTCAGGGTCTCCGCGACGTCGCCCGGCTGACGCGCCTGGTCGCTCCGACGCAGGCCAGCGTGCTGATCGTCGGCGAGACCGGCACCGGCAAGGAGCTGGTCGCCCGCGCCGTCCATCGCCTCAGCCGCCGCGCCGACGGTCCCTATGTCCGCGTCAACTGCGGCGCCCTGACGGAAAGCCTGCTGGAGAGCGAGTTGTTCGGCCACGTCAAGGGAGCGTTCACGGGCGCCGTCGAGAACAAGACCGGCCGTTTCGAGGCAGCCCACGGCGGCACCATCTTTCTCGACGAAATCTCCAGCATGAGTCCCAAGCTCCAGGTCAAGGTGCTGCGCGTTTTGCAGGAGAAGGAGTTCGAGCGCGTCGGCGCCAGCCAGACGAGCAAGGTGGACACGCGCGTCGTGGCGGCGACGAACCAGTACCTGGAAGACGAGATCGAGTCCGGGCGCTTCCGCGAGGATCTGTATTATCGGCTCAACGTCGTGCCGATCTTCCTGCCGCCGCTGCGCGAGCGCCGCGACGACATCCCGGCTTTGGCGAAGCATTTTCTCGATCGGCACAGCGAGGAGAACCGCCGCGACTCTCCGGAACTGACGGCGTCGTTCGTCAAAATGCTCCAGGCCCACGACTGGCCGGGCAACGTGCGCGAACTGGAAAACTACATGGCCCGCGCCATGGTGCTCTCGGAAGGCAAGCCGCTGACGCCCGACCAGGTGGCGCCGCCGGGGCGCGTCGAACGCCGTTGGAAGCCGTTGCCCTCGCGCGGCGGCAACGACCTGAATAGTCTGATCCGCCAGCTCGTCCGCCTCGGCATCGAAACGCTGCCGGAGGGAACCCTGGGCGAGCGCGTCGTCGAGGCCGTCGAGCGCGAGTTGATCGAAGAAGTGCTGCGCCAGTGCGACCAGGTGCAGGTCAAGGCGGCGTCGCGCCTGGGCATCAACCGCAACACGCTGCACAAGAAAGTCAGCGACTATGCGCGCCTCGATGGCTCCAAGCCGCAAGAGAAAATAGCCACAGAGGAACACAGATAAACCGAGATAAAGACGGAATGGAATGGGGGATAACCGGCCTGCCGTTCTTCAGCCTGAAAGGCTGCTTCTGCCAGCCCAGGCGTTGCCCTGGGCTGATGGAAGCGGCCCTTCAGGCCGCAGGGTCGGCGCCGCAACGGAGCGTGCGCGTTTCCCTACTTCGGGAGGCACACCGAGTCAGGTGTGGCGATGGCAAATGATGGAACGCGCCCTCACCCCTCGTTTGACTACTATTGGATTTTGTTTTCCTCAGCGATCCTCTGCGTCCTCTGCGGTGAGTAATCCGGTCTAGCGGATCGTGATGAAATCGTTGTGGTTCAGCAGCGCCTGAATCAGGTCGCCGCGCGCGCGGCGAACCGCGTCGGTCTGACCCTGCTTCTTCAGCAGCTCGGTCAAGCGCGCCAGGGCCTGGTTGCACTCCGCCTGTTCCTCGGCGGTCGGTGTGCCGGCGAGGACCGTTTCAAACGCCGCCCGAACGAACTCCGCGTCGGTCACGGTGCCGAGCCGGTCGTGCAGTCGCGTGTTGATCCGGCCCGCCATCGTCAGAGTGAAGCGGCTGTTCGACAGCGCCAGCGCCTGCTGCGGCACGATGCTTTCCGCGCGGCGATAGCATTCGAGCACGCCGGCGTCGTCGAACATCGACAGGAAGCGATGATGATCGTTGTGCGAATGGACGAAGTACAGGCTGCGGCGGTGCGAGGTCTCGTCAGCTGCCGGGATCGACGGGCCGCCCATCGTTGGGTCGAGGTCGCCGGCCAGGCTCAACAAGCTGTCGCGCAACACCTGGGCATCGAGGCGGACCGGGTTCATGTGCCAGTAGGTGCGGTTCTCGGGGTCGGCCTTCCGGTT
>JBBQPD010000171.1:0-9101 GCA_038331535.1 Gemmatales bacterium
CGGGGGGCTGACGCCCCCCGCTCGCCCGACTTGAGATAATAACCATGACCAAGGTCTACATCAACGGCAAGTTCTTCGACAAGTCCGAGGCCAAGGTCAGCGTCTACGACCACGGCCTGCTCTACGGCGACGGCGTCTTCGAGGGCATCCGCGTCTACGCCGGCAAGGTCTTCCGCCTGGGCGTACATATCGACCGGCTCTATGACAGCGCCCGCTCCATCTGGCTGGAAATCCCGCTGTCGCGCGCGCAAATGACGAAGGCCGTCGAGGACACGGTGCGCGCCAACGACAAGCGCGACGGCTACATCCGCCTCGTGGTGACGCGCGGCGCCGGCAGCCTCGGCCTCGACCCGCGCAAGACGGCCGACCCGCAGGTCATCATCATCGTCGATGACATCGCGCTCTATCCGGCGGAGGTGTACGAAAGCGGCCTGGAGGTCGTGACGGCTTCGACGATCCGCAACCACCCCAACGCGCTGAATCCGCGCATCAAGTCGCTGAACTATCTCAACAACATTCTCGCCAAAATCGAGGCTATCCGGGCGGGCTGCCTGGAGGCGATCATGCTGAACCAGAACGGCGAGGTGGCCGAGTGTACCGGCGACAACATCTTCCTCGTCAAGCAGGGTGTGCTGCGCACGCCGCCGCTAAGTGCCGGCGCCCTCGAAGGCGTAACGCGCAACGCGGTGATCGAGCTGGCCAACGAAGCAGGCATCCCGTTACAAGAGACGACGTTGACACGGCACGACGTTTACATCGCCGACGAGTGCTTCCTGACCGGTACCGCTGCCGAGGTGATCGCGGTGGTAAAGTGCGACGGCCGTGTCCTCGGCACCGGCAAGCCTGGCCCGGTGACGAAGCAATTGCGCGAGGCGTTTCACAAATTGGCGCGCCAGTAGCCGCTTGCGGCTTAGCGGTATCGCCCGCTAAGCCGCAAGCGGCGAATTCGGGATCATCCCATGATCGACCTGCATCGCATCCTCGTGCCGACGGACTTCGGCAAGTCCAGTGAGAACGCCGTCAAGTACGCGGCGGCGTTCGCGGAGAAGTTCGGGGCGGAACTATTTATCCTGCACGTCGTTCAAGACCTGGCCCTGTTCATCCCCGAAGCGGTGCTGATCGCGCCGATGATGACGCCGCCGATTGAGCAATTCAAGGCCGCCGCACAGGCCGCGCTGGAGAAGGTCGTCAAGGACATGAACCTGGCCGGGCTGAAAGTGCAGACGGAGATCGCGGAAGGCGTGCCGTTCGCCGAGATCATCCGTGCCGCTCGCGACAAGAATGTGGACCTGATCGTGATGGGCACGCACGGCCACACCGGACTGGCGCACGTGCTGCTCGGCAGCGTCGCCGAGAAGGTGGTGCGCAAGGCGCCGTGCCCTGTGCTGACGGTGCGGCATCCGGAACATGAGTTCGTGCATCCATAATAACGCCTTCGCCGCTTGCGGCTTAGCGGAGGACCGCCATGCGCCACGACGGCCGAAAACCCACCGACCTCCGCCCAATGACCTTTCGCCGCCGCTACACGAAACAGTCGCCCGGCAGCGTTCTCGTGCAGATGGGGCGCACCACCGTCCTCTGCACCTGCACCGCCGAGGCGAGCGTGCCGCCCTTCCTCAGCGGCACTGGCAAGGGCTGGCTCACCGCCGAGTACGGCATGTTGCCCGGCAGCACGGAGACGCGCAAGGCACGCGACAAGGCCGGCAAGATCGACGGCCGTAGCGTCGAGATTCAGCGCCTCATCGGCCGGAGTCTACGCACCGTCGTGGACCTCGCCAAGCTCGGCGAGCGCACGCTCTGGATCGACTGCGACGTGCTCGAGGCCGACGGCGGCACGCGCACGGCGTCGATCAACGGCGCCTTCGTCGCCATCGTGGACGCTCTCGTTTACCTGCACAAGCACGGCGGCCCGCCTCGTCCCCAGGGCAGCAGACTGCCCCCGTTGCCCCCGCTCGCACCGCTCTCTGAAATCCTGCGCGGCAGCGTGGCGGCGGTCAGCGTCGGCCTGTGCGACGGCAAGGAGCTGCTCGACCTCGACTATTCCGAGGACAAGGACGCGGATGTCGATCTCAACCTCGTCATGACCGGGGCCGGCGCCTTCGTCGAAGTGCAGGCCGGCGGCGAGGAGGCGACCTTCGACCGAGCCCAGCTCGACCGTCTGCTCGACCTGGGCAAGCTGGGCATCGACGCCATCACGGCCAAACAATGCAAGGCGCTCGGAACGGGGTGTGCCTCTCGATTTAGGCACGCAGCTGAAGTATAGCTTCGGCCTGGTTCCTCCCGATCAATTCGGCGAGAGTCAGGCCAGTCATGGCCAGAAACGGGCGCGGCTGAGTCGAGAGTAGTTCGTAGGTTGTAGGTTACCGTACTGAGATTTTACTATTTCCGAAAAGGTCTATTGGTGCTACCAACTAATGTGATGCCCACACCATGTTCCATCCGACGCCTCAGTCTCGCGGCACGCCGCTCCTCATTCCGCACATTCGCTCGATCATCTCGCGCGTCTCGCGGAGTTCCTCCTCCTGCACCCAGAGCGGATCGTTGCGCCACACTGCTTCCTGTTCGGGCAGCCAGTACTGGAACGGCTTCGAGCGGGTGCCCTGGCCGGCGCGTCAGGACACCAGCCTGACGCGCCAGCGAAGGGATCCCGCCAGCGCCCGCCCTCCTTCGCTGGCGCGTCAGACTTGTATGAGGTTCTTTCGTACCGGGGTAATAGTGTAGCAGGAGAGGGGGCGAGTGGGAGTCCGAAGCAGCCTGCGGGGTGCGTGAGGAGAAGAGGGCGAGAGCGATAGGATAGCAACTTCGTGAGCTGCCGTTCCCAAACCCCCGTCGTCAGCCGGCCGCCTTTTCAGGCGGGTTTTTGAGGGAATCGGTCGTGTCCTTCTTCGTCTCATCCCGGCCTTTCTCCGAGGTGCCCTCGACGTTTTTCGGTGCCGGCTTGATGAACGGAGCAGGATTGGGAATCGCTTCGCATTTGAATTCAGGCTGAACGTGCATGCCTTCGTTCCTGCCCTTTGACGCTGCCATTGGTCGCCTCAGTCGAAGTATTCCTCTTCTATCTTCCTAGTATCCTACCAGTAGCGATCCGTACTCGCGCCATCATTCGTTTCATTTCACACAGCCTTTTTCCCTCCGCCAGCGCTGGCGCTCTTTCGTCATTTCCCGCCTTTTTCCCCGGTTTCTCTCGTTTGAGACCGTTTGACGCGATGAAACGATGAAACGAATCCGACCGAGGCCAGCGCCGCGCGCAGAAAAATGTCAAAACTGCCCTGGTCCAAACGTACACGCCTACCGTAATCTCGACGGCGCAACGCGCCCATCCCGAATCATTCACGGCGGAGGACGCAGAGGAGCGCAGTGGAAAACGACTTTCTGTATTCCCTCTGCGCTCCTCTGCGCCCTCTGCGGTGAGAAATCCGAGATGCATCCAGCGAGGTAAGCCATGTCCAGCGTGTTCACTCCCCTGTCATTGACCGAGCTGCTCGCCACCATGAAAGCGCGCTCGCACTGGCTCTGGCATGGCTATCTCGCCCCAGGGAGCGTGACGCTGCTGACGAGCGTCTGGAAGGCCGGCAAGACGACGCTGCTGGCGCTGCTCCTGGACCGTCTGCGCGCGGGCGGCGTCCTCGGCGGTTCCGCGGTAGCACCCGGCAAGGCGATCATCGTTTCCGAGGAGGACGCCACGCTCTGGGAACGGCGCAGCCAGCGCCTCAACTTCGGCGACCACGTTGGCTGGTTGTGCCGGCCGTTCCGCGCCAAACCGACGCCTTCTGAATGGCGCGCCCTGATCGCCGCCGTGGCCGAGCAGCGTCGCGAACACGGCACCGACCTGTTCGTGATCGATCCGCTGGCCTCGTTCCTGCCCGGCCGCGACGAGAACACGGCCAGCTCGATGCTGGAGGCATTGCTGCCGCTGCAAAGCCTGACGGCGCTCGGAATGGCCGTGCTGCTGCTGCACCATCCGCGCAAGCAATCGTCCGCTGCCGGCCAGACGGCGCGCGGCAGCGGCGCCCTGTCCGGCCACGTCGATGTGATCGTTGAGATGCAAGCCGTGGACGATGCGCCGGACGATCGCCGCCGCCGTTTGCGCGGCTTCTCGCGCTTCGAGGAGACGCCGCGCGACCGCGTCATCGAGCTAAACCCCGAGGGGACGGACTACACCGCGCTGGGCGATTTCGAGGACGATTTGTTCGTCCGCGGCTGGCCGGTTCTGCGCGCCGTGTTCGCGAAGGCCCGGAACAAACTGACGCGCCGCGAGATATCGTCCGCCTGGCCGCAGGACCACGAACGGCCGGGCGACGTGACGCTCTGGCGCTGGCTGGAGCGCGCGGTGGCGCGCGGCCTGGTGTCGCGCACGGGCCAGGGCACGCGCGCGGAACCGTTCCAGTACTGGCTGCCCGAACAGGAAGCGATCTGGCGCAACGATCCGATCTGGGTTCAGGAGGAGGCGCTTCGCGAGACGCGCGCATTGATCGAGAAAATGATGGGAGCGGTGCGAAGCGTGCCGCGAGATTAGGCGATGAAGGCCGAAAGCCTAGCCGCTGCGGCCGATTGTTCGTGTATACTGGCAGTTGCGGGCCACGCAGTCCTGCAACGCCAACAGCCGGAAGGTCGTGTCATGGGCAGGATCGTCGTTGAGGTGATGATCGAGAATTTGGAAGATCTGTGGGCCGTGCGCCGCGGCAACTTGACGGCCGAACAGGTCCGTCGAGTGGTTGTGCCCGATGCCCTGGTAGATACCGGCGCGACATTGTTGTCCCTGCCGACCCACGTGATTCGGGAACTCGGCCTTCAGGCGGTCACGACGAAGCGCGTCAGCAGCAGCGCCGGAGTTGGGGAGGCTACCCTCTACGACACCGTGCGGCTGACGGTTCTGGCCCGGTCGTGCGGGATGGACGTAATCGAGGTACCGGACACGGTCCCGGTGCTGATCGGTCAAATCCCGCTCGAACACCTGGATTTCACCATCGACATGCGCGGCCGTAGACTGGTCGGCAACCCTGCGCACGGGGGCGAGCACATGTACGAGCTGTTTTGAGCGAACGATGGAAAACGAGTTGCGTCCTTTTTTCTCTTCCGGCGCTGTTCAGTTACTGGCGGCCCCAACAGGAAGCGGTGTGGCGCAACGATCCGCTCTGGGTGCAGGAGGAGAAACTCCGCGAGACGCGCGAAATGATCGAGCGAATGATGGGGGCGGTACAAGGTGGGCCGCAAGGATGAGGGGTCGAGAGAAAAATCGTCCCTGGCGAGCGGATTCTTGACGCGGGTGCCGTTCGGTGATCTACTGAGGCTTAGAAAAGTGAATGGCGCCAGCCGTATCCAGTCAATGCCATTATGGGTTGTTAGTGTTCCAACAAGAGAGTTAGCCTGATGACACCGTTGAACGTCGTGTATGTCTTGACCAACTCAGCCATGCCGGGTTTGGTCAAGATCGGCCGCACGAGCCAGGACGACGCGAATGTTCGGATTGGCCAGCTCTACACCACTGGCGTTCCCGTTCCCTTCACGCTGGAATACGCCTGCAAGGTGACGAACGCGGAGGAGGTCGAGAAGGCATTACATATCGCATTCGCTCCGAGCCGCATCAACCCGAAGCGGGAATTCTTTCGGCTGGAGTCCGATCGGGCAATTGCGATCCTAAGACTACTGCATGTTGAGGACGCCACTGCGGAAGTGTCCCATCAACCGACAGGTCTTGATGCACAATCTATCGAAGCTGCTGACCAACTCAGGAAGCGACGACCCAACCTGAACTTCATCGAGATGGGTATTCCAGTTGGCGAAATCCTGCAATCGAGTCACGCGGGCACAACTGCTACGGTGGTTTCAGCGAAAAAAGTCAAGCTCGGTGAAGAGGAAATGTCACTTACGGCTGCAACTCGGCAGTTGTTGAACCTCGACTATAGCGTTGCACCGGCACCGCATTGGACCTACAAAGGGCGATCTCTGAGCGACATTTACGAGGATACAAACGGCGGTGAAGAGTAAGATCGCGCAGGCTGTTACAGAGGCACCCACTATCGAGAGCGGGAAAAAGATGTGAGGAATTTCTTCCATATGTGTCGGATTGGTGACTGGGAACGCTGATGATCGCAGGACAAGCTCCGACTCTCAAATGGACGCCAAACGACGACGGTCGGGAAAGAACGATCGAGGAGGCGTATGAAATCGCGAGACGCTGGGGCGTCACCATCCCGGACTATGTGCATTTTTCCGTAGACCTGGACGACCTGCTGGACGCAGACACGACAGCAAAGACCACGCTGTTCAGAGAGCTTGACGGAACCATGATTGATTGGTCATGGTTCTTCCACAAGAAGACCGGGAAAATACCGTTCTTGATTCGCCGAGACATCTTGAATAGCGACGAGGCAATCGTTGCCGTCATCGGTCATGAGATGTTCGAGCTTGAGAAATTGCGAGAAGTGTTTACGAAAGGTGCGCCGATCGAACATTGGGTGGCCGAAACGTGCAAAGACAATCCAGGCAACTTTCACTGCATGGCCTGGGATCATGCGGACAAGTTAGTTGCGGCGATGAGGAGAGGACAATGATGGCGCCAAAACTCGTTCGACTGTATGAGGCGGGAGCGATCACCGGATATCAGGTGATGATCGACTGCCTCCATATGCTTGATCCTGGGAACCCGGACTTTGTATTGAGCCATTTGCCCGAAGAAATTCTTGACGAAATGCTGCAATACACACAGCGGTACGATCCGCGCGGCATTTGCTCTAAATCGGGCGTCCTTCCTGCTGTAGATCAGGTGGACTCAGCCCGCCGATGGATTGAAACGCATCGGCGCACGCAGATCGACGTGAAGGAGACAGCGGGTGTCCTGCCCATGCCTGATGCCATGCCAACGCAAGGGGTGTCTTGACTCCTCCTCATCTTTTCTCGATGAGAATCACGATGACCCCCTCCGTGCAAGATTTTTCAGTCGAGCGACTCAGCGTGGGCGACCGGCTCACCTTACTCGGTCGATTGTGAGATAGCCTGCTCGAGTCAGGCCACCTGCCGCCCATCCCCGAGTGGCACATCCGCGAGTTGGAGCAACGTATCGCTGAAGCCGACGCTCACCCGGAAGCTGCTATCCCGCTTGAGACCTTGTGTGCGAAATGGATGTCTGCTTTCGGAAGGCACGGTGGGGATTGAAAACAAGCGAGAACGCGTCCTTTATGTTCTCTCCGATGAAGTATGAATTGGACAAAGAAAATCATGAAAGATCGAATCGCCGTTAACCCGCAAATTCATTTCGGGAAACCCTGTGTTTCCGGAACACGGATTCTCGTTCAGAGCGTGCTGGAACTCGTTCGCGAGGGGATTCCCTTTGCCGAGATAACACGGTCTTATTATCCAGACCTCGATCCCGAGGATATCCGCGCCTGCGTTCAGTATGCCATCGACGTGGTAGCCGTGGAAGACATCCACCTGGCACCGACGCCATGAAGTTCCTGACCGACCAAGACGTCTACGCCATGACCAGCCGCTTCCTCAGCGGTCTGGGTCATGACGTCGTTACGGCAGGCCAACTTGGAATGGCGCAGGCGTCACGCGCGACCGTGATTTCGGCGGACTGACAGCGAGCCAGGGACCGTGACCGCTGAGCTTTCCGAGGCCCATCTCATGGCTGCGCTCGAGCCGCCTGGCCGTCGGCGAACGCCTGGCGTTGCCAGGCGGTGTGCAGATCCTCGTAACCCTGCAACTTGTAGTGCTTGCGCAGGGCCGCCTCGTAGTTGTTGCCGCGCATGCCCTCGGCGAGGAATTGGCTGAAGACCACCGGGCCGCGCAGGCCGCTCAGGTAATCGACCAGCGACACGCTCTGGGCGTAGAAAGCGCCAACGCGGGCGGGTTCGGGATAATTGTTGAGTTCCATCAGCTGGCCGACGTTGAAGAGCTGTTGATCGCGGGCGTGGTTCGGCAGGTTGCGCAGGTGGCGCTCGACGCGCTCGCGCGGCTCGCTCAGCACGGCCATACCCTCGTCGGCCCAGCGCGGCAGGGCGCCGGGGAAGCGGCCGGCCAGGACCACATGCGTCACCTCGTGCGGCAGCACGCCGACGGCGAAGTTGGGGTCGTCGCAGTGAATGTCGATGCGGCGCGACAGCACGCGGTCGCCCTCCATCGGCATCGTCGAATGGCCGGGGCATTGCGGCGACTGGCCGCGTGCTCGGGCGTACTCCTCGGCCGTGTTGTAGACGAAGACGTCGCAGCGCGTCGGCCAGGCGGCGAGCGGCTCGCCCAGCCATTTGCGGGCCGATGCCAGCCGGGCGCTCTCCGCGATCCGCGCCACTTTCTCTCCCAGCTCGCTCGACTGGAGATGCATGATCCGGAAATGCGTCGTCTCGGCCATGGCCCAGCGGTCGTCGCGGCGCGGTGTGTGCTTCACCTCGACGGCGGCGGCCTCGGCCCGCTCGGTTTCGGGATGCGTCGCCGTGCCGCTACCGGGCTTCGCCGTCTGGCGTTCCTGGATGCGTTTCAGCAGGTCGCGGCCGAGACCGTCCAGCTTTGGCGCCAGTTCGATGGCGCAGCTCACCTCGCGCTCCAGTTCCTTCGGCGATGCGCCGCTCTCGCGGTTGAGCGCGGTGACGACGCCGTGCAGCTTGCAGTAACCCCAGCGCTCGCGAGCCTCGGCGGCGGCGCCCTTGAAAGCGTGCTCGGCCTGCTCGTAGAGGCGCCCGGCCGCGGCGTAGCGCGCCGCCCGGCCCGCCTCCGCTTTCTCCTTGCCTGCCGCGTCGAACTCGCGCTCGGCCCGGTCGAGTAGTTCGCGCGCCGCCGGCTGGCCGTGGCCGTTGTCGTCGTCGAACGGGTCGCCCTTCGCCTCGTCTTTCACCTGGCCGCGGACCGTCGTGCCGCCCTGGCCCATCGTCAGGGCGATGAGCGAAGGATTGGGCGGCGGCGGCAGCAGCGGCTTCGGAACGGCGACAACCGCCGCGCCCTCCGTGACGACGGTCGGCGCTCTCAATTCAAGCGACGCGCCGGGATCGAGGGCGACGAGGCGGCGCTGGTAGACGGCGGCCTCTTCGGCCCGGCTCGTTCGCTTTAGCTCCACGATATAACCGAGGTAAGCGTCGCTCAGGGTGCGCAGATAGTCGCGGTTCTCG
>JBBQPD010000172.1:0-9085 GCA_038331535.1 Gemmatales bacterium
TGACCTGGCCGTCGCATCGAAGGCTTGCTGCTGCGTCCGCGAGACCATGCTGTTTCAAGAACGCAGAAGAGGTAAAAAAGCCGCGCACTTCAGCCTCGGTGGCGCAAACGCTGAAACTTCCAAGATCGATCTGGCCGGAACGGCTGATGGCTGCCTCAAGGTCATCCGGATTGATCAATACTCCAAGGAAGTGTGCCGGAAATTGCTGGGCAATGTTGCGCTGGACCGTTGTCTTACCGGAACCATTCGGCCCAGCAAACATTCGCATGCGCGGCCGAGGTTTACGGCGCTTCACGCCTTGGCCCTCTTGGCGCGGCCTGGCACTCGCTTCCTCGGCGCCAACATGCGAATCAGCTCAGTCGACCCCGACGAGTTCACCCGATACAGGCCATCTTCGATGACCATGACGCGAGGCAACTTGGAAGCAAGCGCACGCTTATGGGCCGCGTTCAAAGCCGCCACCGCCCGCTCCGGAACCTTTTTCTCTAATTTCGCCAGCTTTCGATTGTTCACGGCCTACCACCTTTCGAGAACGGTACCGAACGTCTCCTGGTATTATAGCAGGCGTCGCGAGTACAGTGCTGTGGCGGATTTCCTCGTTCCCAAACTCCTGTTGGGGAACGCCCGTTCGCGAAACTCGGTTTCGCGAAACGGAGTTGCGCGGAGGTGCGTTCCCAAACAGGAGTTTGGGAACGAGACGAACGAGACGACGAGACGGATTCGGACGAATCATCACACAGGACGACGCATCATGCGCATCCATATATTTGCCGCCCTTGCCCTCACGTTTCTCGCGGCCGACGCCTGCGCCCAGACGCCGCCCACCTCCCTGGCCGTCTTCCCGCCGGAGGTCAACCTGTCCACCTCCCGCAGTCGGCAGGTGTTCGTCGTCCAGGCGGTCTATCCCGACGGCATCACGCGCGACGTGACCGCCGAAGCGAAGGCAGCGCTGGTCAATCCCGCGTTCGCCAAGCTCGACAAGAACGTCCTGACGCCGCTCGCCGACGGCGTGACCGAGATGAAGGTCGATTACGCCGGCAAGACGCTCAATGTGCCAGTGAAGGTGAAGGACGCCGTCGTCGAACGGCCGATCAGCTTCAAGCTCGACGTGATGCCGATCTTCATGCGCTCCGGCTGCAACCAGGGTGGCTGCCACGGGGCGGCGCGCGGCAAGGACGGCTTTCGCCTGTCGCTGTTCGGCTTCGATCCGGACGGCGACCACTTCCGTCTCACCCGCGAACTGAATGGCCGGCGCATCAACCTCGCCCTGCCGCGCGAGAGCCTGCTACTGGAAAAGTCCCAGGGCAAGGTGCCGCACACCGGCGGCCAGAAGCTCAAGGACGGCGACGAGTACACGCAAAGCATCCTTCGCTGGCTCGACGCGGGTGCGCCGATCGACCCGCCGACCGTGCCCACGGCCATCGCCCTTGAGTTGTATCCCAAGAACGCCGTCCTCGACGGTAAGGGCGCCACGCAGCAGATGATCGTCCGCGCTCGCTACTCCGACGGTACCGACCGCGACGTGACCGCGCTCGCCCTCTTCCTCAGCAACAACGATACTTCGGCGAAGATTTCGCCCGATGGCCTCGTGACCGCTGGCGACCGCGGCGAGGCGTTCGTCATGGCCCGCTTCGCGACCTTCACCGTAGGCTCGCAAGTGATCGTGCTGCCCAAGGGATTGCAGTTCAGCTTTCCGCAGGTTGAGGAACGCAACTACATTGATACCTTCGTCAACGCCAAGCTCAAGAAGCTGCGCATCGAGCCGTCGGGTCTGTGCAACGACGAGACGTTCCTGCGCCGCGTCTATCTCGATGTCATCGGCGTGTTGCCGACGGTCGAGGAGTATCAGCGCTTCATGGCGAACCCGGTGGCGAACAAGCGCGAGCTGCTGGTCGATGAGCTACTCGGCCGCAAGGAATTCGCCGAACTGTGGGTGATGAAGTGGGCGGAATTGCTGCAAATTCGCTCGTCGAACCAGGTCAGCTACAAGGCGATGCTGCTGTATTACAACTGGTTGCAGGACAAGATCGCCCGCAACGTGCCGGTCAACGAATGGGTGCAGGAGCTGCTCGGCGCCAACGGCGGCACCTTCAAGAACCCGGCCACGAACTACTACCAGAACGAGACCGACGTTCTCAAAGTTTCTGAGAACGTCGCCCAGGTGTTCATGGGCATGCGCATCCAGTGCGCCCAGTGCCACAATCACCCGTTCGACCGCTGGACGCAGGACGATTACTACAGTTTCGCGGCCTTTTTCTCACAGATTGGCCGCAAGGGCACCGACGACCCGCGCGAGACGATCGTCTTCAACAGCCGCGGCGGCGAGGTGGCGCACCCGGTGCGCGGCGGCGTCATGAAGCCGAAGTTCCTCGGCGGCGAGTATCCCGACGTGGCCGGCAAGGATCGCCGCGTCGTCATGGCGCAGTGGCTGGCGTCGGCGGACAACCCGTACTTCGCCACAAACCTCGCCAACATGGTCTGGGGCCACTTCTTCGGCATCGGCATCATCGACCAGGTGGACGACGTGCGCATCAGCAACCCGGCGTCGAACCCCGAACTGCTCGCCGAGCTGGGCAAGCGCTTCACCGGCTACAAGTACGACTTCAAGAAGCTGGTGCGGGACATCTGCTTGTCGCGGACCTACCAGGAGGCGACGCAGGCCAACCTCAGCAACGAGGGCGACACGCGCAACTTCACGCGCTCGGCCCTGCGGCGCATCAAGGCCGAGACGTTTCTCGACTGCATCAGCCAGGTGACGGAGACGAAGAACAAGTTCCCCGGCCTGCCGCAAGGCGCCCGCGCCGTGCAGATCGCCGACGGCGGCGTCAGCACCTACTTCCTGACGACCTTCGGCCGGGCGACGCGCGAGACGGTTTGTTCCTGCGAGGTGAAGCTGGAGCCGACGCTGTCGCAATCGCTGCACCTGCTCAACGGCGACACGACGACGACGCGCATCGCCCAGGGCAACCTGATCGGCCGGCGCCTCGCGGAAAAAGCGACGCCGGAGCAGATCATCGAGGAACTGTTCATTCGCTGTGTCAGCCGCAAGCCGACGCCGAAGGAGATGGGCAAGTTAATTGTCGCGCTGTCCGCCGAGCCGGACAAGAACAAGGCGCTGGGCGATTTGTTCTGGGCGCTGCTGAACTCGCGCGAGTTCATGTTCAATCATTGAACAAACAGATTCACCACAAAGACACAAAGAACACAAAGAGAAATTCGGAAATAGGTGAACCCATGAAACGACAGCAATTGTTTTATTTGATGTGTTCTTTGTGTCTTTGTGGTGAACTCTTTGGCGCTGAACCCGCCAAGGCGTCCGCCAAGCTCACTTACGACGACCACCTTCTGCCGTTGCTGCGCGAGAAGTGCGTCAGTTGCCATAACCCCGACAAGAAGAGCGGCAGCCTGCAATTGCACACCTACGCCCGGCTCATGGCGGGCAGCAGCGGCAGCGCCGTCGTCCGACCCGGCGACCCGGATAGCAGCGCCCTCTATCTCGTCACGTCTCACAAAGAGACGCCGTATATGCCGCCCGAATCGCCGATGCTTCCCAAAGAAAACATCGAGTTGATTCGCCAGTGGATTCTCGACGGCGCCCTGGAGAACAAGGGCAGCAAGGCCGTCGTCGCCGCGCCGAAAGTGAACATCGGGCTGACGTCCGCGGCGCGCGGCAAACCGGAAGGTCCGCCGCCGATGCCGCCGAAGACGCTGCGTCAGGATCCAATCGTGCGCACCGCCAAGACGACGACGGTGACGGCGCTGGCGAGCAGTCCGTGGGCGCCGCTCGTCGCCGTCGGCGGGCAGAAGCAGGTGTTGCTCTACAACTCCGACACGCTCGACCTCCTGGGCGTGCTGCCGTTCCCCGAAGGCGTGCCGCACGTCCTCAAGTTCAGCCGCAACGGCAGCATGTTGCTGGCCGGCGGCGGGCGCGGCGGACATTCGGGCCGCGTCGCGGTCTGGAGCGTGTTGACCGGCGAGCGCATCATCACCGTCGGCGAGGAGACCGATTGCGTCCTCGCCGCCGATATCAGCCCCGACCAGACGCAGATTGCGCTGGGCGGTCCGAGCAAGATGCTCCGCGTCTACTCGACCAAGGACGGCAAGCTCGTCTACGAAGTGAAGAAGCACACCGACTGGATCACCGCCCTGGAGTTTAGCCCCGACGGCGTGTTGCTCGCCACCGGCGACCGCAGCAGCGGCCTGTACGTGTGGGAAGCGTTCACGGGCCGCGAGTACTTCTCGCTCCGCGGCCACAAGTCCGCCATCACCGAGATCAGCTGGCGCCCGGACGGCAACGTGGTAGCCTCGTGCAGCGAGGACGGTACGGTGCATCTGTTCGAGATGGAGAACGGCAACCCGATCAAGACCTGGGGAGCGCACGGTGGCGGCGTGCAGTCGGTGCGTTTCGCGCGTGATGGCCGGCTCGTCACCGGCGGCCGCGACAAGCTCGTGAAGGTGTGGGACGGCAACGGCGCCCTACAGAAGACGTTCGCGGCCCAGCCCGACGTGGTGGTGCGGACGATCTTCAGCTACGAAGACGCGCGCGTGATCGCCGCCGACTGGGACGGCCGGCTGCCGGTTTACCTGGTCGCCGACACCAAGCAGGCAGGCGAGCTGTCGGCCAACCCGCCCGGCGTCGCCGAGCGCCTGGAGGCGGCGCTGCAAGACCTCGTGGCGAAGCAGGCGGCGAAGGATCAGCTGACGGCGGTCGCGGTCGTCTCGCAGGCCGCTGCCGTGAAGACACAAGCGGACCTGGCAGCGGCGCAGAAGGCAGTCATCGATACCGCCGCGGCAGCCAAGACGGCGGCCGACAATGTTGTCAAGTCAAAGGCCGCAGCCGACCAGGCGAAAGCGGCTGTCGCTGCGGCCACAGGCGACGTGAAGGCGAAGGAGGCGCTACGCGTGGCGTTCGCGGAGGCGGCGGCGAAGGTGAAGGCGGCCGCCGACCTGGCGAAGACCGACACGGCCTTAGCGGCATCTCTGGCGAAGGCGCAGCAGATCGTCGCGACCGCAACCACCGAAGTGGCCGCGGCCCAGAAGATGGTGACCGACCTGACGGCCGCATCGCTGACGGCTGATGCGGCCGTGGTGCAGGCGCAACAGATCGCGACCGCTACGGCTGCCACCGCCGCCGCTGCACCTCTGGCGGTGCCGCCGCTGGACGCAGCGGCGAAGGCGGCACAGGCCAAGGCGGCGGCCGACAAGACGGCGGCCGACAACGCCACGGCGGCGTTGCTGGCCAGCACGGCGGCGCTCGTCGAGAAGATCAAGGCGATGCCGAAGGCGCCGGCGCCGAAGCCGGGGGCGTAGGCGATCCGCGCGAAACGTAAACAGGGTTCGCGCCCCTCTCTCAACTTCTACAACAACACAGGCGGGCTGCGGCCCGCCTGTGTCTGTTTCACCACGAAAGAATCACGCCATGACGCAACCTCTCTGCCGCTGGGGCATTCTCGGCACGGCGAACATCGCCCGCAAAAACTGGCAGGCGCTGCGCCATGCGGAGAACGCTGTGCTGACCGCCGTCGCCAGCCGGGAGCGCGGCCGTTCGCAGCAATTCATCGACGAGTGTCAGTCCCATGTCCCGTTTGCGAAAGCCCCGGCCGCCTGCGGCAGCTACGAAGAACTGCTCGAACGCAAGGACGTCGATGCCATCTACATCCCGTTGCCGACCGGCATCCGCAACTCATGGGTGATCCGCGCCGCCGAGGCCGGCAAGCACGTCCTGTGCGAAAAACCATGCGGCGTCAACAGCGCCGACCTGCGCGCCATGCTCGACGCCTGCAAGGAGAATCGCGTTCAGTTCATGGACGGCGTCATGTTCATGCACAGCCAACGCCTACCGCTGCTGCGCCAGGTCGTCGCCGACGACCAGACAGTCGGCACGGTGCGGCGCATCGCCAGCCAGTTCAGCTTCCTGGCACCCGAAGAGTTTTTCACGAAGAACATCCGAGCCAGCGGCAACCTCGAACCGCTCGGCTGCCTGGGCGACCTCGGCTGGTACAACGTCCGCTTCACCCTGTGCATGATGAAGGACCAGCTGCCCGAGCGCGTCACCGGCCGCTTGCTCGCTCAGCAGGCGCGCACCGACGGCGGCCCACCGGTGCCGACCGAGTTCTCCGGCGACATGCTGTTTGCGGGCGGCGCCAGCGCCTCGTTCTACTGCTCGTTCCGCACCGAAAATCAGCAATGGGCGAACGTGAGCGGGACCAAGGGCCATCTGCTCGTGTCCGATTTTGTAGTGCCTTTTTATGGGAGTGAGTCGGCGTTCGAGACGAACACGCCCGTCCTCCAGGTCCGCGGCTGCGACTTCAACATGACGGCTCACCCGCGCCGCCACGCCGTCCACGAATACAGCAACGGCACGCCGGATGCGCAGGAAACGAACATGATCCGGACGTTTTCGCAAATCGTCACGTCCGGAAAGCTCGAACCGGCGTGGGGCGACATCGCGCTCAAGACGCAGCAGGTTCTCGATGCGTGCTTGCAGTCGGCGCGCGAAGGTGGGACACTCGTTGCTGTGGTGTGAATTTCGCTCCTGTTCGCTCCTTGTGAAGGAATCCCAAGATGAAACGCGCTCTCCTCCGTTACCTGGCGCTGATCCTGACCGTCGGCCTCGTCTTCAAACTGATGGCCGTGCAGGACAAGAAAGCAGCCTTCGCTCCACCGGTGCAGGAGCTGCGCATTCAGAAAGTCGGCGACGTTACCTACGTTCATGTCCGCCTTGACGCCCCGCGCGACCTGCTGGCGGAAGGCGGCAACCTCAACCGCGGCTTCTTCTCGGAAGAGACTCCGTCGCTGGCGCCGCGCCTCGTCTCGGCCGACGGCCAGGTGCGCCTCGTATGTCGGCGCTTCGATCGCGACTGGCGAAACCGCGACCAGTTCGGGGCCCCTCCCGCGCCACCGGCCGAGGAGAGAGGCACGGTCGATTCGGTACGCGAGAAAGACGCCCGCGAAAAGGACGAACCTCGGAAAGACGCGAAGGACGGCAAGGACAAGGAGCGCCCGCGTGAACCGCGCCGTCCGGTGCCAGTGCAAGGGCTGGAGTTCGTCGGCCGCAGCGACGCCAAAGGCGAAGTGAAGCTGAAACTGGTTTACCCTGTGACCGGCCGCCGTCTGCCGGGCATCGGCCGCCTGTCGCGCGCCACGCCGCCGCCGGTCTGGAAGGAGATGGACATCACCCTCGACTTCGCCAAGGCGACCGCCGTGCCCATTCCGAAAGAGGCTGCGGAACGCAAGGAGAAACTGATCCCTGAGCGCGGCGACTTCCGCAATCCGCCGGTGCGCAACGACCTCGAAGGGCTGTGGGCCGTCGCCCAGGCGGAGCAGTTCCTTGACCTCGATAACGAGGTGACCGAGTTCGGCTTCTACAGCTTCGCCGCCACCGCCACCACCCGCAAGTACGGCGTGCAGAGCCAGACGCCGACCTCGCCGCGGATGATGAATCGAGCGAATCGCTTGCAAGCTCAGACGCCGGGCGGCGAGATCTTCGACCGCGAACTCTATGAGACCACAACCGGCGCCGCGGCGATCACCGAATCGCTACAGCTACGGCGCATGAACGCTGTCGCCGCGCCGAAGGAGGAACGCCGCACCGTCGCCCTTGGCAAGATCGAAGGCATCGACGTCGCCGAACATCCGTGGAAGGAAATGATCGGCGACAAGAAGCCGGCGCCGGAGCCGTTCGCCAAGCTCGTGCCGGCCGACAACTACTACATCCACTTCAAGCACATGGCGCGGTTCATCGAGTTCACCGAGCTGATGGACCAGTGGGGCACCACGCTCACCCGCGCCTACGAGGTCACCAGCCGCGACCACCGCCTCAAGGAGCGCTACGAACAGCAGCTGTGCGTGCGGAGTACGGCACTCGGCAAGACGCTCGGACCGCTCGTCATCAAGGGCATCGGCATCACCGGCAGCGACGCCTACTTGCGCGAAGGGTCCGACGTGGCTCTGCTCTTTCAGGTGATCGACAAGAAAATCTTCCTCGGCGCCGTCGAGCCGTTCCTGGGCGAAGCCCGCAAGAAGTTTGGCGACCAGCTCAAGGAGAGCAAGGCCGACTATCACGAAGTCACGATCGAGAGCTTCGTGACGCCGCTGCGCGAGGTGAGCCTGCACCGGGCCACCCTCGGCGACGTGGTCATCTACGCCAACTCGCCGGTCGGCATTCGCCGGGTGCTGGACGCCGCCCAGGGCCGCGTCAAGAAGCTGGCCGATTCGCTCGACTTCCAGTACATGCGCACCATCTTCCGCTACGACGACGCGGTGGAGGATGGCTTCGCGTTCCTGTCGGACCCGTTCATCCGCAACCTCGTCGGCCCGGCCAGCAAGATCAAGGAGAGGCGCCGGCTGGAGGCGCTCGCCAGCCTGCACATGCTGACGCACGGCGCCATGCTGACCGCATGGGAGACCGGCAAGGCGCCAGTCTCGACGCCGAACATTCTCCAGGCCGCCGGGCTGAAGGTCGAAGAGTTGCCGATGCCGGAAGGCAAGCCCGCCATCTGGAACCCGGAAAAGCTGGCGGCCGTCTCCGACGCGTACAACACCATCCACTTCGCCACGCCGCTCATTGAGCTGCCGATCGACAACGCGACGACGACCGAGGCCGAGGAATATCGCCGCTTCCGCCTGGAGTATCTCGGCCTGTGGCGGCAGTACTTCGACCCCATCGGCATGCGCGTGTCGCTGCGCGATGGCCAGGTGAAGCTCGACACCTACATCCTGCCGTTGATCGAGAACAGCGCGTACAATTCGCTGCGCGCGGTCACCGGCAAAGGGACCGTGAAGCTGGACCCGGCGAGCCTGTCGTCGAAAACGCTCTTCCAGTACATGATGCATCTGACCACCGATGCCAACGAGCGCGGCGGCTGGTTCGGCCTCGGCGGCGGTCGCGGCGGCCCTCCGGGAGGCGCATTGCAAGAGTTCGGCGTGATGTCGATGCTGGCCTGGGCCGTCGATCCGGTCGGCGAATGGTTCCTGGTCCGCGTGGACGACAGCCCCAACTACGAGAAATTGGCCAAATTGGCGGACAAGGCGGACAAGGACGAACCGGTCGATATCGAGGAGGTGGCCCGGCTGGTCTGGACCC
>JBBQPD010000173.1:0-9020 GCA_038331535.1 Gemmatales bacterium
AGGTGGGTTGGCAGTGGGTAGCACCGGATATGACGGCGGAGTTGAAGGCGGCCGTGCCGATAAAACCGCCTGTGACACAAAAGGCTGTAGCGTAACGAGATCAAGAAACGGGGGCAGCGCCACTTTCAGGGAATGCACCCAGGGGGGCGGGTAATGACACGCTTATCGGCGGCTGGGGTCCAGACATCATCCGCGGTGGCCCAGGCAACGACGTACTCCTCGGCCGCGATGGTGATGACTTATTGCGCGGTGACCAGGGCGACGATGAGGTAAACGGGGGAGCTGGGAATAATGTCCTAAGCGGTGGTCCGGGCAATAATTCGGTAGTCGACAACCATCGCCTCGTACCGTTCGAGCAGGTCGTCCAATCGCAAAAACTTGCCCCGGCTCCCACTGGTCGCGTTCCAATTCTAACCAACGTGGCTTCTAACCCCAACCCAGTTCTTTCCAACAATCAGGTAACTATCTCCGCCTTGGGGGCCGACGGCAAC
Organism: Gemmatales bacterium; assembly: GCA_038331535.1. Classification (GTDB taxonomy): domain Bacteria; phylum Planctomycetota; class Planctomycetia; order Gemmatales; family Gemmataceae; genus JBBQPD01. The sequence goes on from JBBQPD010000173.1 coordinate 492, forward strand.
GGTGGGGCACTGCTTCGCTTCGAGGTCTGGGAGTTCGGCCAGGGTGGGCGGCTTCTCGGCATCGACGAGACGGCAGCGAATGGCCTATCGGTCACTTTGGACGCTTCCGTCTTTGGCGGACCCGGAGTCTACAAGACTATTTCTCACGTCTACGGCACCAACGGCGAGGCCTCTAACTGGGTCGCCCACGACATCGTCGTGAGTGCAGCTACCGCCCGAACCCCGGTAATCACTGCCCTGGACCGCGCGCCCAACCCCGTGCAGCAAGGCCAGAATCTGTCGCTCCAAGCTCGCATCGACGATCCTGACCATGCCGTCAACTCCGTGCAATTCATTTGGGACCGCGATGGAAGCGACTCGGTCACCACCGGCGATTCCATCCTTGGCAACGGCAGTGCGCTCTCCGCAGGAGTCTCGACCTATACGCTCCCCGTCACGGAAACGTATGCTACTGGGGTTCAGCATTTCCTCGTACGAGCTCGATACGGCAACAACACTCAGTGGACGAACGTCAAAGCGGGCGCCGTCGAGGTCGATCCTCCACCGAACTCCGCCCCCGCAGTTACATCGCTGACTCCTAGCGGCACTCCATTGGTGCGTGGTCTAACATTGACTCTCACGGCTAATGTCGTCGCAGGACAGTCGCCCACTACCGAAGTTCACTTCTACTGGGACAGTAACGGTAACGGCGTTCTGGACCCGACTATTGACACAGACCTTGGCCATGATAGCAGCAGCAGCGGTGGCTGGACGTTGCGGTTCGGTACGGGAAACTTCCCACTCGGTCCGAACGTCTTCTTCGCTCGCGCCGAAGACGGGCAGGCGCATAACGACTACGTCATCGGCACTACAACGGTGACGCTTACTGGTCCCGATACTCAGACTCCCACCGCGACGTTACAGTCGATACCGGACATTAGCGTTCCTGGAGGGGGCACCTACGGATTCCAGGTGCGGTACGATGACGATGTCGCCATTGATGTTCGAAGCTTGGGGGACGGCAACATTCGCGTGAATGGTCCCAACGACGTCTATAGCCAGTTGGCCACCTTCGTAAGCGTCGAAGATCCCACCGATGGCGCCACGCGGACGGCGACCTATTCTATTACTCCCCCAGGAGGAAGTTGGGATAGCGCAGACAACGGCACCTACCGGATCTATATGTGGAATAACCAGGTGTCGGACACCAGCGCACACTTTATCCCCTTTGGCGAATTGGGGACTTTCACTGTCAACATTCCCGACACGACTCCTCCCATTGTTACCCTTGACGGGTTGTCCACGGACCTGAATCTCCCCACCGTAAAGAACGTCTCGAGCTTCTCGGTTTCCGGTACGGCCTCCGATGCAGAGAGCGGTATCACCAGTAATCGGTACCATTTCTTTCTGAACGCCTACCGCAACGGTGCCTGGGGTGACATTATCGATCTCGGCGCGGGCGGTCCGTCCACCAACCTGGCGTCGCTGCCCGATGGACTGTATGCCCTTGCCTTGCAGGCCGAAAACGGCGTCGGGCTTACAGCCGAATCTTCCTCCGGCTTCTTCATCATCGATACGACTGCACCAACGGCATCGGTGGGCGCGGTCAGCAGTCCGCGCACCAGCGCCGTCTCTTCTCTTACCATCACCTTCAGCGAACCCGTCACCGGTTTCGACAAAGCCGATCTGTCCCTGACCCGCAATGGTGCCGCCGTGGCCCTGAGCGGGGCTACGTTGACCAGCGGCGACAACGTCACCTGGACGCTCGGCAACCTCGCCAATCTCACTGGTACGCCCGGTAACTATGTATTCACGTTGACAGCGGCGGCATCGGGGATCACGGACGTCGCGGGGAACGCCTTGGCGGGCAATGCCGGCACTACCTGGACGGTCAACAGCGGCCAGTCCTCCGTCACGGTCAACGGATCCTCCGCCAGCACGGTCTTCGGCCAACCGGTGACTTTCACGGCCACCGTCTCTGGGGCGGGCAGTGTTCCCACGGGCACGGTGACTTTCTTCGACGGCACGAGCGCCATCAGCGGCGCCATCACGCTTGGCAGCGTCTCGGGCAATGGCGTGGCCACATTCACGACCAGCAACCTGGCTACCAGTTCGACGCCGCACAGCATCACGGCTCAATACAGCGGCGACACGAACTACCAGGGCAAAACCTCTTCGGCGATCACGGAGAGGGTGAACCAGGCCGGCACCGGCACAGTGATTACGGAGTCGGTATCGTCGCCGACGGTTTACGGCCAGCTGGTAACTTTCACGGCGACCGTCAGCGTCACCAGCCCTGGATCGGGTATCCCCACCGGCACGGTAACCTTCTTCGCCGGCTCGACGCCGATCAGCGCGCCCTTGCCGCTCAGCGTCGTCAACGGCAATGACGTGGCCACCTGGACTCCTCATTTCCTGGGCGTTGGCACGTCCGTCATCACGGCCCGCTACAGCGGCGATGCGAATTATCTGGTCAGCAACTCGCCGTCGTTCACCCATGTGGTGAACCAGGCGGGCACCGGCACGGTGATTACGGAATCTGTTTCGTCGCCCACGGTCTACGGCCAGCTGGTAACCTTCACGGCCACCGTCGGCGTGATCAGTCCCGGTTCGAGTACACCCACCGGTACGGTGACCTTCTTCGCCGGCACAACCCCGATCAGCGCGGCGCTGCCGCTCGGCGTCGTCAACGGCAATACCGTGGCCACCTGGACCCCGCGCTTCCTCGGCGTTGGTACGTCCGTTATCACAGCCCGGTATAGCGGCGATCCGAACTTCCAGACCAGCACCTCGCCCTCCTTCACTCACGTGGTAAACCAAGCGGGTACGGGCACGGTGATTACGGAGTCGGTCGCGTCTCCCACGGTCTACGGCCAGCTGGTAACTTTCACGGCGACTGTCAGCGTGATCAGCCCTGGATCGAGCACACCCACCGGCACAGTGACGTTCTTCGCCGGCACGACGCCGATTAGCGCGGCCTTGCCGCTCAGCGTCGTCAACGGCAATACCGTGGCCACCTGGACCCCGCGCTTCCTCGGCGTCGGCACCTCCGTCATCACGGCCCAGTACAGCGGTGATCCGAGCTATCAGACCAGCACCTCCCCGTCGTTTTCGCATGTCGTGAACCAGGCCGGCACCGCCACAGTCATCACGGAATCGGTGTCGTCCCCCACGATCTACGGTCAGCTCGTCACCATGACGGCGACCGTCACCGCGACGGCCGCCAGCCTCGGCACTCCAACGGGAACGGTGACGTTCTTCGCCGGCACAACGCCGATCAGCGCGGCTCTGCCGCTGAGCGTCGTCAACGGCAACGTCGTGGCCACCTGGACCCCGCGCTTCTTCGGCGTCGGCACCTCCGTCATCACGGCCCGGTATAACGGGGATCCGAACTATCTGGTCAGCAACTCGCCGACGTTCACGCATGTCGTGAACAAGGCCGGCACCTCGATAACGGCCGCCTCGTCGTCACCGTCCGCACCGTTCGGCGCGGCCGTAACCTTCACGGCGACCGTCGTCCCGGCCGCCGCCAGCTCCGGTACTCCAACCGGCACCGTGACCTTCAAGGAAGGGGCCACCGTCCTGGGAACCGTCACGCTCAGCGGGAAGACCGCGTCGCTTACGCTCAACACTCTTGCGGTCGGCAGACACAACATCACGGCCATCTACAACGGCGATGGCAACTTCCTCAACAGCGACAATTCGGCCGCGCCGCTTGTGCAGACGATCGCTTGAGCGAGAGGAGTGTACTTCCTCGTCCACCTCGGCCCGGCTGCGCGGCCCCTTCCGCCGCGCGGCCGAAGTGCGGCGGAAAGAAATCATTGGGGGTAGCCCGGCTGGCAGGAGGGGCAGGCGGCCGGGCCGGGGCAAGTCCTCTTCCCGGCAAACGACCGTTCGCCCGCTCCAAATCTTGTCCAGTTTTTGTTCCGATCGGGCACCTCCACAACCGGGAACAACCGGGATTGAACGGGTCCGACCGGACAGGCGCAAGTTGGGGCCCCATGACCGGTTATGTCCTAAGACCTTCTTGTGTTGCGGGTTGTGGGAAATGGGGGTTTCGAATCCCGCCCTCTCCGTTGTCCGACCAAGAGCGGGCCGCAACTTGCGGCCCGCTCTCACTTTGCGTCCTGGGCATTGCGCCCCTCCTTGTCGCTGTGCTGGTTTTGTGCTGAGGCGGTGGTCCGTCTGCTCAAGAACTACCTCGGAGCCACCGTCGCGCCCGCTGAACTTCCCAACCACTGGGCGATGTCGATCTTGCCGGACTACATCATCTGCGACCATCTTGGTTCACCGCCAGCAGCGTTGCGGTTCGCCGCTGACTACGCGGAGCAAGAGAGCAACGATCATCGACATGGGGGCATTTTCCCTGCTGTCTCCTGCGCAGTTGAGGCAGTCCGCTGCGCTGGTGCGCCGCGCCCAGCCGGCTTGAGTCGCGAGTGCAAAAATGATACAGAGGACGTAGCGCGATTCGAGGACAGATAACAGGGCCGAACATCGGGTTGAAGGAGAAACAGTCCATGTCAATCCAAAAAATCACCCCCTTCCTCTGGTTCGATCATCAGGCGGAAGAGGCGGTCGGCTTTTACACGTCGATCTTTCCGAATTCAAAGATCGTCAAAGTGATTCGCTGCAGCGAGGCCGGTCCTGGCCCGGCCGGCTCGGTACTGACCGTGGAGTTTCAGCTCGAGGGGCTGTCGTTCGTCGCCCTGAACGGCGGGCCGCACTTCAAGTTCACGGAGGCGATCTCATTTGTCGTGAATTGCCAGACGCAAGACGAAGTGGATGCCTACTGGGAAAAGCTATCCGCGGGCGGCGCCGAGGTCGAATGCGGCTGGCTCAAGGACAAGTTCGGCTTGTCGTGGCAAATCGTGCCGACCGTGCTGCTCGAATTGCTGGGCGATCCCGACCCGAAGAAATCTCAGCGCGCCATGAAGGCGATGTTGACGATGAAGAAGCTCGATATCCGCGCGCTCCGGCAGGCCGCCGAATCAGCTTGACCAGGGTTCGTCCATCTTCGATTGACGGGTGAATTCAGAACACCGTGTCCGTCAGCGAGCGGCGAGGGGTAGGCGGTCGAACCGCTTACCCCTCGAACAAGACTTCGACAGAACAAGCGCGTGCCTCAGCCGTAAACGATGATCACGAAGAGCGTCACCACGGCGTTGTTCAGCGAATGCGCCACCATCGACGGCAGCAGCGATCCGCGCCATTCGCGCGTCAGCGCGAACACCGTCGCCAGCCCCATCAGCGGCGGAATGCCGAGCCAACCCTGCGGATGGATCGCCGCGAAGACGAAGCCCGACAACGCGGCGCTGGCGAAGATGCTCGCGATCTTTCCCCAGCGCAAACTGGCTTCGCGCAAATGCCGGTAGAGGACGCCGCGAAACATCGTTTCCTCGACGAGAGGGGCCGCCACGGCCGCGGCGAACAGCACCTGGAGTCGGTCCCACCAATCTCCGGTGAGGATCATCTTGCCGACGGGGTGGCTCGGAGCCGTATCGGGGGCGCCCGGGGCCAGCTTGCGGCGTAGCGCCATCAGGCCCATCGTCACCAGCGCCCCGGCGACCGCCATCGAGAGCGCCGCGGCGTAAGTACCAAAGCCGCAGAGAAGTTCCAGCCCGGTTGGCCGCCGCGTATACAGGCCGAGATCATAGCGCACGCGCCGCCACGGGACGCCGCGCACCACCGGCCAGGCCAGGGCCACAAGGCTGAGCAGCATGGCGCCGCCTGCCAGCAAGAGTTGGGAGCGGCCGGCCGGGATTCGGGAAGCCGCGAGACCGAGACCCACGAAGAGCAGCATCCAGACGGCGAAAGTTTCGGCGTAGATCGAACCATAGCGCGCAAAGACGTGCAGCCGCAGCCGCAGCCTGCCGACGGCGACGAATACGGCCCACAACACCAATAAGAACAGCCCGCTGATCGCCGTCAGGAGCAGCGTCGCTCCCACCAAGACGAGTCGCCCTTGTGGCTGGCTCGGATCGATTTCCAGCTTCGGCAACGGCGCCGGCGCGGAGGACACGAAGTCGCGCCGCCAGACCACCAACGAACAGACCGCGAGGATGACGACCCAGGCGGCCAGCGCATGGCCGCGCGGCCGCCGCGGGGACGAATCTTCGGGAGCCGGCAGCGGTTCGGACATACTCAGTCCCCAGTAATGAGGACCGAGGACTGAGGGGCATTGGCTCAGTCCTCAGTCCTCAGTCCTCAGTCCTCATTTTTCCCACAGCCGCACGCCGCCGACGAAGGCGTTGTTGTTGTCGCCAAGACGGCAGTTGGGCGGCAGCTCGGTCAATTTCTTCGCGTTGCCGCCGCCGAGGACGACGTAATCGGCGATCATCGCCGCCTTCAAGCGGCCGACGACTTCATGGACCGATGCCTGCCACTTGGTGTTGCCGCGCCGCTTGCGCCCGGCCTGGCCGAGGTACTGCTCGAACGATTGTTTCTTCCGGTAGGGCAGATGCGCCAGCTCCAGCGGAGCCACGGTGCCGTCGATGATGAGGCACGAGCCGAGCCCGGTCCCCAGGCCGAGGAACAGCATTCGGCCGCCTTCGTAGCTGCCCAGCGCCTGCATGGCCGCGTCGTTGGTGAGCCGGACCGGTTTGCCGAACGCCTGGCTGAAGTCGAAGCCGACCCAGCCGCGGCCGAGGTTGACCGGCTCCAGCAGAATCTCGCCCTTCACGATCGGGCCGGGGTAGCCGATGCTCACGCCGTCGTAGCTCCAATCCGGCGTCAGCTGCTGGATGTTGGCGATCATGAGCACCGGGTTCATCTCCAGGCCCGAGGGGAACCGGCGCACCTCCTCGCCGCTGCTGAGCTTGAGCTTGACGTTGGTGCCGCCCACATCGACGACCAGGATGTTCATCGAGACCTCGCGGAGTTTGCGGTTCGGTGCGGCCCGGCGCGGGCCGGTTCGCACGGATTATCTACGATTGTACTTGACGGCGCGCTCCACTGTCGAACCCCACTCGCTCCTTCGGCAGCGGAATCGGGGTTCGTGGCGGCGGCATAATCGCTACCTTATAATCGCCGTGACATTCGCATGCGCTCCAGGGCCGCTTGCGGCTTCGCGGCGCCGGACCGCCAAGCCGCAAGCGGCACACTGCGAGGCAACCGATGAACCAGTCCGCCCCGCGCCTGTCGCCGGAGGAGATCACCGCCCTCCTGCCGCTGCGCCGCCAGTTCCCGACCCTCGACGCCGTCCTCGCCGAGATCGCTCGCCGCTCCGCCGAGCTAACATTGCCCAAGGGCGCGGTCCACGTCATCAGCGACGTTCACGGCGACGACGTGAAGATGCGCCACGTCATCAACAACGCCTCCGGCCTGCTGCGGCCGCTGGTCGAGCAGGTCTTCGCCGGCCGCATGGACGCCGGTGAGATGCAGGACTTCCTCACGCTCATCTTTTACCCACGCCAGACGCTCGAACGCCTCGCCCCAACGCTGAGTCAGCCGGACACGCAACGACCGTTTTGTCGCCGTGTCTTCCGGCAGCTGTTCGAGCTGGTGCGTCTGCTCGCCCGCCGCTACACGCTGGTTCACGCCACGCGCGTCTTCCCGCCGGACTACCGCGATCTCTTTCAAGAGCTGCTGCACGAGCCGAGCGGCGAGCTGAGCACCGCGTACTACGACGGACTGATCGACTCGTTGATCGACCACGACCGCGCCCTGGAAGTGATGCGGCTCACGGTGCGCGTCGTCCGCAACCTGGCCGTGGACGAGCTGATTATCGGCGGCGATTGCTGGGACCGCGGGCCGCGCGGCGACCGGGTCGTCGAATACCTGATGAAGCTGCCGAACGTGTCGTTCACCTGGGGCAACCACGACGCCGCCTGGCTCGGCGCCTGCCTCGGCTCGGAGGCGCTCATCGCCCATGTGCTGCGCATCTCCGTCCGTTATCGCCGCCTGTCGCAGCTGGAAGAGGGTTACGGCATCCCCGTGCAACCGCTGGAAGTCCTGGTTCGCGCCATCTACCCGGACGACCCGGCCGCCTGTTACGTCCCCAAGGGGGAAGGGATGCGCGACCGCACCACGATGGCCCGGATGCAGAAGGCGGCGGCCGTGATGCAGTTCAAGCTGGAAGGCCAGCTCATCGAGCGCAACCCGCAGTGGGGATTGGGAGCGCGCCGGCTGCTGCACACCATCGACCGCTCGGCCGGCACCATCGTCGTGGACGGCAAGACGTATCCGCTGAAGGACACGTTCTTCCCGACCATCGATTCGGCGAACCCCTACGAATTATCGACCGAAGAGCGGGCGTGCATGGCCCGGCTGCGGCACTCATTCCTGGCGAGTCAGAAGCTGTGGGAACACATGAAGTTCCTGCTCGAACACGGCTCGATGTACCTCGGCCGCGACGACCATCTGCTCTTCCACGGCTGCGTGCCGGTGGACGACCGGGGCGAGTTTCAAACGCTGGAAATCGACGGCGTGCCGCGCGCGGGCAAGGCACTGTTCGACGCCCTCGACGATGTGCTGGCCCGCTCGCTGGACCGGCCGACCGACCGCGAGCGCGATCTGATGTGGTATCTCTGGTGCGGCCCGCGCTCGCCGCTG
>JBBQPD010000174.1:0-9009 GCA_038331535.1 Gemmatales bacterium
CGATCACCGCGACCTACGGCGGCGACGGCAACTTCAGCGGCAGCAGCGGCACCGTCAGCCAGACGGTCAACGTCCGCCCCACCGCCACCAGCCTGACGTCGTCGCTTAACCCGTCCACCTTCGGCCAGAGCGTGACTTTCACCGCCACGGTGACCTCCAACGGCAGCCCGGTCTACGACAGCATCGCCCCGGTCACCTTCCGGGACAACGGCGTCGTCGTGGACACCGAGTACCTCGTCGGCACCGGAGTGGTCACCTTCACGACCTCGACCTTGGCGGTGGGCACGCACGCGCTCACGGCCACTTACAACGGCGACTTTAACTATGCGGCCAGCACGTCCCCCACGCTGTCGCAGGTCGTCAACTCTTCTGGCGGCGGCATGTTCGCGCCCTCCCGTAGGCCGCCCGACTCCCGCGGCCCGTCGTTGTCCGCGTTAGCCAGCAGCCTGGGATCCTCGACCCCCGCACCCGGTTCTGCGCTGGCCGCGACGACCACCCCGCGGCTCGCCGCCCTCGCCCTACCACTCCCGGCCTTCCCCGGGTTGCCGCCTGCGGGCGGGGCTGAAGTGAAGAGAAAGGCGTTCGCGCCTGCCGCTCCCTCCTTCTCCACGGCCTTGCTGCCGGACAAGCGAAATTCCCACGGAACCTTGTCCACCGAGGCCGCGGACGCCTTCTTCGCCGCCTGGGCCAACAACGATTTCGATGGACCGAATCTCCTGGGGCCGCTCGGGTAGCTGGTTCGGGCGGCCCGTCCGGCGCGCCGGACCATCGGTTCGGCGCGCCGGATCTCTTGCTGTTCACTCGTCGGTGGAACCGTGTTTCGTCCGTCGCGATTAAGAGGCCGATCATGGGTCGCAGCACTGCTCGTATCTGGTCTCGTCACTTAGTTCCGTTGGCCGTGGTCTGCGCCTTCACCGTCGTCCCCCCCGTCCAAGCACGCGATCCGGACCCTGGTCAACTTGCCGCTAGGGAATCGGTCAAGGAACTGTTTCGAATCGAAACGAAGGGCTTCATCCCCTTCTACACGATCGCCCCGGATGGCAAGACCCTAGTGTACTGGGAAGCGGTTTCTCAGCCCCAGGGTAAGATGCCCTGCTGTGAACTGGTCCTGATCGACCTGACGACGGGAAAGGAGTTGCATCGCCACCAGGTGGACTACCCAATGATGGGAGGGGTGTTCTCCGCCGACGGAAAACTCCTGGCCGTTGGTGCTTGGTCGGTCGGGTCTGCTACTATCTGGGACGTCGCGCTCGGGGAACCGAAGGTGCAACTCCAGTGTCCCGATGGCCGTCGCGGGTGCCCGCTGGTTTTTTCACCGGATGGGAAGGTTGTGGCCGGCCTAGTTCCGAGCAAAGAAGCATTCAAACGATTCGATCTCGTAATCTGGGACGTGACGACGGGCGCGTGCCGTGTTCTGGATCCCGGGGAGACAAAGATCGTCTTCGTGAACCATGCTATCGGCGCTGGCGGCGCGATCAACACGTTGGGGCAAGACGGCAAGCGGGGGATCCCTGAGTTCGGTGAGCCCTTCGTAGGCTGCGAGCCAGTGGCCGCCAGTTTCGCCGAACACGGGGGGGCGGGACAGTTGTTCGTGGAGTACCGCGTCGGGCATGCGGGGTTCACGACGCTTTGGGACACGGCGCGCGGGAAGCCGCTCCGCACCACCTGGTATTTCACAAAACCATCGATGGACTCGATGCAGAACCTCGGGTTGACCTTCCAGGGTGCCCCCGTTCCCAACAACTCCACCATGGAGTTATTGCGCTTCCGCACCGCCCCCAGCGGGCGCATCCTCCTGCTGCCCCGCTACAACCCGCCGGCCGTCCGGCCAATCCCGCACGACAAGGACGGCACCATCGCTCTTGTGGTGTCGCCTCCTGCGTTCGAGAACGTGGTCTACCCTGCCAAAATATCAATCGCCCTGATGGTGTCGCTTCCCGCGTCCGAGAACCTGGTCTATCCCCCTCCCAAAAAAATCTCCTTAACGGAACTGTGCCGTCTGGAGGACTATAAGAACACTACCAGCCTGACGTGCCGGCTAACCCCTGACAGCCGGCGCCTTGTGGCGGTCGGCATCGACCAGACGGTCAAAACGGTGCGCTACCGTTGCGTGATCCGGGTCTGGGATCTCTCAGCGCTGCATCCGGTCGCGGTGAAGAAGAGATATCAACTCTCCGAGGCCGAGCGCGAGCGCGTGTGGCGCGGCCTGTTCGAGGACAGTTCCAACCCCGAAACCATGCTTTTTTCGCACTATTACTACTGCGGGAGTCTTGAGGCGGCGTTCTCCCTGGTTGCGCACCCGGACGACGCGGTGCCGTGGCTGCGCAAGCGGATGGGGTCGCCTTTCGACTGGAAGAAGGCCTCCCAGCGCATCGAAGAGCTGGCGAGCGCGGACTTCGAGACCCGCGAAACGGCGAGCCGCGACCTGGAGCGGATGGGAGAGACGGTACGGCCCCTCCTCGAGCGCCAGTTGGCGAAAGAGACCGACACGGAGGCGCGCAGACGGATCAAGGAGCTGCTCGCCAAGCCCTCGGAAACCGCGGCGGCGTATGAAGTGCGACAGCTGCGGATCATCGACGTCCTGGAACACATCCCTACCGCCGCCGCGCGGGAGCTGCTCAAGCAGATCGCCGACGGCAAGTACGACCCCGCTTTCACCGAAGAAGCCAAGCAGGCCCTGCAACGAGCCACGGGAAAGCCGTGAACCCGTGCGCGTTGAACGCGGACGGCACCTGGGCAGCGAACAAAAAGGAGAAATCGTAGATGGTTGAGGACACCCCCAATCGCGGAGCTAGTGGGCTACCCAATTGAGGAATCCGCCTTAACCTCAACCGCCATCGTCTGTATAATCCCATTTTAACATGGGGATATCCTTCCAGATGGCTACGCTGCTTCAAATCACCAAAGCCTGCAAAAACTACGGCGATCAGGTGTTGCTCGACAGTGCCGACGCCACGATCGGCGACAACGTCAAGGTGGGCTTCATCGGCCGCAACGGCGCCGGGAAAAGTACGCTGCTGCGCGTTCTGCTCGGCGAAGAGGAACTCGATAGCGGCGAAATCGTCCGCAATCCGAGCCTGCGCCTCGGCTATCTGCGCCAGCACGATCCCTTTCTTCCAGGGGAATCCGCTCTCGATTTTCTGAAACGCGACAGCGGCGAACCCGACTGGAAATGCGGTGAAGTCGCGGGCCAATTCGAGCTGAAGGGGGCCTACCTCGATGGACCCATCGCCAAGCTCTCCGGCGGCTGGCAGACGCGCGTCAAGCTGGCGGCCCTGCTGCTGCACGAGCCGAACCTGCTGCTGCTCGACGAGCCGACGAACTTCCTCGATCTGCGCACGCAGATTCTTCTCGAACACTTCTTGCAAAGTCATCGGTCGGCGTGCCTGATCGTCTCGCACGATCGGGCGTTCCTCAACGCGACGTGCGACCACACGCTCGACCTGTCGCGCGGCAAGCTGACGAGCTTTCCCGGCAAGGTCGATGCGTACCTGGACTACCAGCGCGAGAAGCGCGTTCATGAAGAGCGGTCGAACGTCGCCATTCAGGCCAAGATGCGGCATCTGGAAGAGTTCATCGCCAAGAACAAGGCCCGCGCCGCCACCGCGACGCTGGCGAAGTCGAAGGCCAAACAACTCGAACGCCTGGAATTGGCGGAGATCGCCAGCGACGAACCGACGGCGCGCATCCGCGCGCCGCGCGTCGAGCCGCGCAAAGGCCCCGCGCTCCGCTGCCTCGGTCTGGCGATCGGTTATCCCGAGCGGCAGATCGCCGCGGACGTCGAGCTGGAAATCGATCACGGCTCGCGGGCGGCGGTCGTCGGCGACAACGGCCAGGGCAAAACGACGTTTCTGCGGACGCTGGTGGACTCGCTCAAGCCGCTCGCGGGGGAAGTCCGCTGGGGCTACGGCTGCCAGGTCGGCGTCTACGCCCAGCACGTCTACACCAGCCTGCCGGAGAAGCAGACCGTCATCGGCTATCTGCGCGAGAAAGCCGTTTTCGGCAAGAAGGAACAGGAAATCATGGAGGTTGCCGGCTCCATGCTGTTCCGCAAGGCGCACCTCGACAAGCCCGTTTCGGTGCTGTCCGGCGGCGAGCGCGCTCGCCTGTGCCTGGCGGGGCTGCTGTTGAGCCAGCACAACGTGCTGATCCTCGACGAGCCGGGCAACCATCTCGACGTCGATACTGTGGAGTCGCTGGCCGAAGCCTTGCTGGATTACAAGGGGACGGTCATCTTCACCAGCCACGATCGGCACTTCACGAAGCGCGTCGCCAGCTGCATCGTGGAAGTGCGCGACGGCCGCGTGACCAATTACAGCGGCCAGTACGACGCTTATGTCTACAAGGTCAACAAGGAGATCGAGGACGGCGAGCGCGAGCTGGCGAGTACACGCACGAAGCTGCCGCCGGAGGTTTCCAAGCCTCACAAGGTCTCGTCACGCCCAGCGCAACGGAACGATCGGGAGGCGCGCAAGGAGATCAAGACGCTGGAGAAGACGATTGCCCAGCTCGACGAGCAGAAACGCGCGGTCAACGCGGAGTTGTTGAAATCGACCGACGCGGCCGAGGCGCTGCGACTGCATAACGAGGTTGCCGCGTTGACGGAGCAACTCGCGGAGGCGGAGGAACGCTGGTGCGAGTTGCAGGAAGAGCTGGAAGGGGCGGCTTGAGACTAATGCGGCGGCGCGAAAATTCCTTACCAGCCCGGAGCGCCAGCGACGGGTCGGCCCCGTCGCTGGCGCTCCGGGCTGGTAATTAGCGGATCATGCTAACCGCCGATAGAGTTCTGCGTTCTTTTGCAGGACATACGCAGCCGCTTGTCGGAACTGCTCATCCGGCTGGTCCAGGAGTTGTTCGACGCGCTGGCGCAAGAACTCTTCGGGAGCAAGGCCACGCTGCTCCGCCCGCGCGCGCAACTGAGCCAGGCGCTCGACTGAGAGTGGGATGGTTATCATCGTCATAGAAAGAACCTCCGCGCCGTCCGAAGCCCAAGGATCAACCGGCGGTTCGGCAGGGTGGCCGGGGCTGAGGTACTCCGAAGCCCCGGACGTGGCGTGAGCCGGGGTTTCCCTACGTTCAACCCCGGCTACCTTGCCGAAGTACCTCAACTCAGGCTACCTTGTCCCGTGAAAGAGCCTCCGGAGTTCGGCTTCGTATTCTGCCGCCAGCCCGAATTCTTCGGGTTGGCGACAGTGATTTCCGAACAGGTCCGCCATCGCGATTACCCACGCTCCGTCATGCGTGATGGCGCCGCGGTCATTCATTGGCTCGTAGTGGAAGCGAACGACTGCACGCCTCATTGCCTCGGTTTTTTCGATTCCGCCGACCTTGGTCAGAACCCAAGCGTACAACTTCTGTTCGGCCTCTAAATAGGGGACGTACTCCTCATCTGGCCAGAAGTTTTCCGGCACTTCGGGGTCTGCCAACGCAAACGTCTCCGCACCTGAACCAGTTATTAACCGCCGCACGCTCTCAAAACAAACCCTCAATCGGCTTCCCATCCGCCAGTAGCTTGTTCAACTCGGCCGCCAGCGCTTCGGGTGTGATGCGCGCCGGGCCGGCGTCGAACAGCGTGTGTAGTATTGTGGCCGCCCTCCCGGGCTTCTACGGCAAGTCGTTCAGCCTTATGAAGCTGCAAGCAATGCGTCCACAGCCTCTTTCGGCAGATCGACAGCGACAAAGTGGTCTGCGGGGTAAAGATAATCCTCGCCCGATTCATCGATAACCCGCACAAATCCTTTCGCGCTGGCTACCGAGTCCGGCAACGCCCGGTAGACCTTCCTCACCTCAAGGGAGGCGGGGTAGTCATCATTTTTGACGCACAGCAGGAACAGCTGGCTCGGAGAACGCTTGGCCATAATTATGAGTCCAGGAACCCCTTGATCTTGATCTCTTTACTCCCGATGCCGTGGGCCTCGTACCAGTGGACCTCTGCCTTGCATAGGGTGCCGTCGTCGAGGCGGACGAGGGCTACTCCCTTACGCTTTCGCCAGCGTCCAGCACCGTAGACGCGGCGGAGGCGGGGCAATTCGCGGATGCTCGCGCCGATGGCGAAGGTTTCGACATCCGTGATATCGCCGACCACCTCGAAATTCATGCAACACGCTCCGCGGGAGGGTGATCGGTAGCGAGGCCCGCACTTTCCAGCAGAGTATCGACAACAACAGTGGAACGCAATCGCCAGAGATAATGGTTGTCAAAACAGCCCCTCAATCGGCTTCCCATCCGCCAGCAGCTTGTTCAGCTCGGCCGGCAGCGCTTCGGGCGTGATTCGCGCCTGGCCGGCGTCGAACAGCGTGTGCAGGATCGTGGCCAGCAAGTTCGCCGGCGTGTACGGATCGGTGACGATCCGGCTCGCGGTGCGGTCCGTGCGCCCGATGACCTGGCCCATCTTCAGGCCGCCGCCCGCGAACACCAGCGGGGTCACGTCTTTCCAGTGGCCGGTGCCGCCGACGCCGACGCTGCCTTCCGCCTTCGTGTTTTTCACGGCGCTGCGGCCCATCTCGCCCGTAATGATGAGGAGGATTTGTTCGCTCAGGCCGCGCTCCTGCACGTCGTCCAGGAAGGCCGAGACCGCGTGATCCAGTTGCGGGCCGAGGATGGCCATGCCTTCGGGGGTGTTCGGATTGTTCACGTCGCCGTGCAGATCCCAGCCGCCATCGACCACGGTCACGAAGCCGCAGCCGGCTTCGCACAAACGCCGGGCCAGCAGCAACTGTCGGCCGAGCAGGTTCGTGATGCGCGACTGGTTCATCTTGTTCTGGTAATGCTTCCCGCCCGCGTGATAGTCGGCCATGTTGAACAGGCGCGTGGTGTCGAAGCGGGCCAGCGTGCGCGGCTCTTCCTTGCTCAGATCGAAGGCGCCGGCGATGCCGCGGTTCAGGATGCCGTAAGCCTGCTCGCGCAATGCATCAAGCCCCTCCATCTCGGGGATTCGCTCCAGGCGGGTGCGCAGGCCGTCGAACTGCTGAAGAAGCTGACGGCGGTCGTTGAACTGATCGCCGGGAATCTTCAGCGTCATGTTCTCCAGGACCGTGTTGCCGCCGCGCGGGACGAACGCTTCGAAGGATCGGCCCAGGGTACCGGCCGAGCCATAATGTTCGAGCACGTATTGCAGCGAGAACACGTCGCTGATCTTGCCCTCCAGCTTCAGGCTCGGATCGACCGTCTCGGGAAGGACCATGACGTGATTGGGGACGCCGCTGCGCGGGTTCAACGCGCCTTTGCCGCGCGCGACCGTTGCCCCCATCGTCGCCTTGAAGGGACTCTCGCCGTTCAACGCGACGTACTGTTCGTGGCTGCCCTCGCCACTGGCGTAGGAACGCACCACCGCAAGGCGGTCGGCGCGTTCCGCCAGTTTCGGCAAGTTGCCGCCGAACCAGACGCCGGGGAGTTTGGTCCGCACTTCGCCGGTCACGCTGCGGATATTGTCGGGCACGTCGATCTTGGGATCGAAGGTTTCGATCTGCGGCGGTCCGCCTTGCAGGAAGAGGAGGACGACCGACTTGTTCTTCTGGACGAGGTTCGCCCCGCGCCGGTCGGCAGCGCGGGCAAGTCCCGGTAAGGCGAGACTCCCCAGGCTCAAGCCGCCAATGCGCAGCAGTTCCCGTCGGGTCAGGGACGCGGGACACTGGGAGTCGAGGATCGAGAGCATGGCGGGTCCAGTGCCGTTGGTGTTGAGGCCCATTCACGGCGGGTGCGACCATGCGCCGCGCGTGCCCCGCCCTAAAGGACGAGTCTATTACCGCTCCGCGGCAAAGGCCCGTGAACGGGCCTCAACGCGATAGTGGATTTGCACACGGCGAATAACCATGCATTATGGAACGGCGGGGCTTTGACCTCAATGCTTGATTCGGTAATCCAGCATCTTTTTCTGTATCATCACGGGAAATAGTTGGAGGCATCACCTTGAAACAAACTTGGCCAGTCCTCGCGACATGTGCCGTTCTCTTAAGCACGGCTCCGGACGGTCAGGCCGCGCCGCCGACCGTCGTCTCGGTCGAGCCGTTGCCGTCGTGGAACGCGAAGTTTGCCGGCAAAGAGGGATGGATCGGCGGCGACGCCGTGTACTCCGTCGTTCTCGGCACGGATCGCGTCCTCTGGCTGTTCGGCGATACGCTCCTCGGTACCGTGAAGGACGGGCGCCGCATCGGAGCGGTGATGGTGAACAACACCGTCGGCGTGCAGTCGCGCGAGGCAAAGGATGCGCCGATCCGTTTCGCGGCCGGAAAAGGCCAGGACGGCAAGCCGGCGGCGGTCTTCACGCCAGCCGAGGGCAAGGGTTGGTTCTGGCCGCTGGCGGCGACGCGCACGGGCGAGAAGTTGTTCGTTTTCCTGCCGTACATCGAGAAGACGAAGGAGCCGGGCGCGTTCGGGTTCAAACATGTCGGCCTATCGCTAGGGGTCGTCGAAAACCCGGACGACGATACGGAGAAGTGGCGCGTAAAACAGCACAAGGTGCCGTTCGTCGAGTTCGGGCCAGAGCGCGAACGGTCATGGGGGTCGGCGCTGCTGGAAGACGGCGGCTACCTGTACGTCTACGGCTGCGCCGAAGAGCGCGGCAAGGGCATCGGCAAGAAGAAGCTGATCGCGGCGCGCGTGCCGGCCGGAAAGCTCGACGACTTCGGCGCCTGGCGCTTCCGGACGTCGGCCGGTTGGAGCGAGAAGGCGGAAGACGCCGCGCCGCTGGCCGACGGCCTGGCGACCGAGTTTTCAATGAGCCGCGTCCCCGGCGGGCGCGGCTTCGTGTTGGTGTACACAGAGAACGGCATCGGGGAGCGCATCGTCGGCCGCTTCGCGGACGCACCGGAAGGGCCGTGGTCTGCACCGCTGCTGTTATATCGCTGCCCGGAGATGGGCCAGGACAAGGGCGTGTTCACGTACTCGGCCAAGGCCCATCCCTGGGCCGCGTCCGGCAACGAGTTGGTGATAAGTTATTGCGTCAACTCGTTCGAGTTCGCGCGACTGTTCAAGGATGACGCGGTGTATCGCCCAAAGTTTGTGCGCGTG
>JBBQPD010000175.1:0-9008 GCA_038331535.1 Gemmatales bacterium
CCCAACTGGGGCGGCTGGGTACGGGGGCCCGACACCCATCTCCCCCTTCGCCCTTTTTGGGCCAAAATGGTGCAAACGCCGGCCGGTGGCGAAGATTTCCAGGTCGGTGCCATCGGGCCGGACGCGAACGATGCCGCCGCGCATCGTTATTTTGCTGCCGACCTTGCCCTTCGCTTCCGGGCAGCCGTAGTCGCCGACGGCGATGTAAATCCAGCCGTCCCGCCCCATGCGGATGCCGTTGGTGGCGTGGTCGCCGCCGCTAGGTCTTCCCTTCCGCCGAGAGGTCGCCCTGAACCCAGGGGAACTCGGTGCCGAACAGGTTGCGCTCGCTCGCGCGCTTGTCCTTCGGCGCGGGCACGGCGGGCGGCGGGCCGAACCCGGTGGCGGGCGGCTGCATCGCCTCGTACTCCTTGGGTGGATGGTAATCGAGAGCCACAGCATGGGCAAGAAGCAATGTCAGGGGGTGAACGATTTGCACAGAATCCCCTGGGCACATCCGCACCGCGCGGGAACTGACCGGGTCAACGTGGTACAATTTCGCCAGGAGGCGCCGTCATGCCGATTCACGACTGGTCCCGCGTCGAGCCGACCATTTACCACCACTTCCACCAGCGCTGGTGCGCCGCCATTGCCGACGTATTGAACGCCGGGTTGCTCCCGCCGGGGCTGTCCGCTCTGATTGAGCAGGACACCGGCGGCGTGTCCCCGGACGTGCTGACGGTCGAGCGCCGCCGGCCCCACTCGCGGCCAGGCGGCACCGCCACGATGCCGCGGACCCGACTGACCGTCGAACTCCAGGAAGACGCCCTGGTCAAGCGGGCGAACCGGATCGCCATCCGCCACCGCATGGGCGAGGTCGTGTGTGTCATCGAGATCGTGTCGCCGGGAAACAAGGCCAGCCGGCACGCGGTCGAGGCGTTCGTCGGGAAGACGCACGAGTTCTTGCGGGCCGGGGTGAACGTGCTGCTGATCGACCCGTTCCCGCCCGGTCCCCGCGACCCGCACTCGCTCCACAAGCTGATCTGGGACGAATTCGAGGACGTGCCGTTCGATCTGCTCGCCGACGAACCGCTGCTGCTCGCCGCGTATCGGGCCGCCGACCCCGACGCAGGGGTGTCCGTCCGCGCCGACATTGAGCCGCTCCGCGTCGGGGCGGCGATCCCGGACATGCCCGCCTGGATCGACAGGGACTCGTTCGTCGAGGTGCCGCTAGGGCGCGCCTATCAGGTCGCGTGGGACGCCAGTCCGTCCGACTACCGTTACCTCGTCGAACACGGTCGCCTGCCGGAGGAATAAGCCATGCCGCTACGTGATCATTTTCGCCCGCCGGTCACGAAGATCGCGTCGTGGGAAGTACTTCACGGCCAGTGGCCCGCGGTCATCGTCCAGCAGCTTCGCAAGCGATTACCGCCCGGCTATGTCGCCGGTCCGCAGATCCACCTCGGCACACGGGTGGAGATCGACGTCGCCGCCTACGAGAACGACGAGTCCTCGCCGACGTTTGGCAACGGGCAGGGCGACGGCGGCACGGCGACGGCGGTGTGGGCACCGGCAGCACCGAGCGTCGCCGTCGAGACCGAACTGCCGGACGACGACGAGTACGAAGTCCGGATTTACGATGCCGAACGGGAGCGGACTCTGGTGGCGACCATCGAGATCGTCAGCCCGGCGAATAAGGACCGACCCGAAAAGCGGAACGCCTTCGTCGGGAAGTGTGCCGCCCTCCTCCGGAACGGCGTGGCGGTCAGCGTCGTGGACCTCGTGACCGTCCGCCATTTCAACCTGTACGCGGAACTGATGGCATTCGTCGGCCACCCCGACCGGACCCTCGGCCCCGAGCCGCCCGCAGTGTACGCCGCGTCCTGCCGCTGGGTGCGCAAGTCGGATCGGGCCGTCCTCGAAACGTGGTCGCACGCCCTCATCATCGGGCAACCGCTGCCGACCATCCCCCTGTGGCTGACCGACACCTTGTATGTACCACTCGACCTCGAACGGAGCTACGAGCAGGCATGCGACGACCTGAGCATCCCGTGACCGGACAGCGTGCCGTAGATTCAGGGCTGCGCCCTGGCGTCGGGCGAGCCGAACGGAGCGATTGGAAACCTCGCAGGCTCGCCCGTCAGTGCTTTCCAGCGGCGGACTTGTTCTTCCGTCAGCACCACGAGAAGGCGATCGGCGTCGAGAGACGAGTTGGCACAAAAATGTCAGGAACCTTTTCTGACCGCGTCAGCCTCGACAGCACTCAGCGCATCTGGCGGGCGCCGCGCCGATCTCTTTTCGCAAGGAGCCGAACATGACTACCTGGTTGCCGTGCGGGTTCGCCTGCCTTCTGTTGGTGCTGCCATTCGTCCCCTTCGCCGCAGAATCATGAACTGTATGGGCTTAAGTTGACAAGTATGTCCGCCATGTGTGGCGGGGATCGTCTCCCTCCGATACTGGCAGCAGACTTGAGAAATGGTCGTCTTGTTTGTGCGCGGAGACATGCTGCGGCAAGGAAAACCGCGACGATTTTTTTGACGCCGGGCCGGGGCGGCGGTAAGATGCGGCGAGTTGGTCGTCTACGTCCCGAGGAGAGGAATCCGCCATGATTCGCTTCCCGATCGGATTCGTCCCGATTCTCCTGATGAGCTGCCCGGTGTTCGCCGCCCCGATCGCGCCGCCGGCCTGGGTGACGCCGCTGCGCATCCCCGGCGGCGTCGCCGACCCGGCGGGCAAAACGGGATTCATCACCACCGACAAGGACGCCGTCGCGGCCGTCAACCTCGAAACCGGCGAGATCCTCTGGACCGCCGATCTGCCCAGCAAACCGCTGGCCATCGCCGGCAACCGCCTCGCCGTGCAGGTGCCGGTCAAGGGCAAGGGCAATGCCGTGCGCATCGTGCTGCTGGACACGGCGGCGAAGGGCAAGCGGGTGCTGGAGTCGGAGCCGATCGTCTTCCCCGATTGGGTGGTAACGGCAGGACAGGAGGGTGGAAAGTCGTTCGCGTCGTCGGGGAAGCTGCACCAGGGCGACCTGCTGCTCTCGTGGCAAGCGCACTCCTCGTACTGGGGCGGGGCAGCGCCGCCGCCGGAGGTCGAGCGGGCGGCGCGCAAGAACGCCCACGGCGTGGCCCGCGTTAACCTGGAGTCGGGCAATGTCGAGATGCTCGACGCCGACAAGGCGCCGGCCGAACCGGCCCCGAAAGTCCCCGAGGAGCTGGCGAAGGTCGCGTCGCATCAGTATTTCACCGGCACGGACTGGAAGCAGAAGCCGCTGATCGTCAACACCACGCTGGCGGCGCTGGCCGTCGAAGAACAGGGTGGTGGCGTGCAGAAGATGAGCCTGAAGCGCTGGGACCTGACGACGGGCAAGGCGCTGGAGACGGTCGAGTTGCTGCGCGGCAAAGGGCTGTGGACGTTGACCGCACCGGACGGCCGGACCATCGCCGTTCACCAGGCGCTGGTAAAGGAGCAGTTGCCGGAGGGCGATTACGCCTGGTGGGTATTCGACACTGAGTCGGGCAAGCAGGTGGCGAAGTTTCCCTTCGAGGCCGGTGCAAGCGAGCTGTCGGTGATCGGGCCGCGAGCGTATTATGCCGTTGGCGGCCCGCGGAAGGGTCCGCCGCGTCCTGGTGTGTGGGAGACGCCGCGGCTGCTCAAGGCGGTGGACCTGAAGTCCGGCAAGCAGGTGTGGGAGTGCAACCTGCCGCCGCACCGCATGATCCCGCCGCCGCCGTGAGCGCGAGGATTGTTTAGCCGCGAGCGCTGACCAGCGCGCGGGACGTTCGCGGCTAAACGAGGCGTGTGCGTTATACCGCCGCCACCACCGCATCGCCCACGTCTTTCGTGCTGGCGCTGCCGCCGAGGTCGGGCGTCCGCGGTTTGCCGGCCTTGAGAACGGCGGCCACCGCCTTGTTGACCGCCGCCGCCGCGTTGCTCAACTTGAAGAAGTCGAGCAGCATGCCGACCGACAGGATCGCCGCCAGCGGGTTCGAGATGCCCTTGCCCGCGATGTCCGGCGCCGAACCGTGGACCGGCTCGAACATGCTGGGATACGTCTTCTCCGGGTTGATGTTCGCGCTCGCCGCCAGCCCGACGCTCCCCGTAATCATGGCGCTCAGGTCGGTGAGAATGTCGCCGAACAGGTTGCTGGCCACCACCACGTCGAACGACTCCGGCTTGCGCACGAAGTCCATCGCCGCCGCGTCCACGAGCAAGGAGGACGACTGCACGTCCGGGTAATCCTGGGCCACGATCTTGAAGACTTCGTCCCACATCACCATGCCGAACTGCTGGGCGTTTGACTTGGTGATCGACGTGACTTTCTTGCGCGGCCGTTTGCGGGCCGCCTCGAAGGCCGCGCGCATGATGCGCTCGCAGCCGCGGCGCGTGAACGTGTTGGTCTGGATGGCGATCTCGTGCGGCGTCCCCTCGTAGAGACGGCCGCCGATCGGTGCGTACTCGCCCTCGGTGTTCTCGCGGAAAACGAGCATGTCAATGGAGCCGGGCGCCTTGTCGCGCAACGGCGACTGCACGCCGTCGAAGAGGTACGCCGGCCGCAGGTTGACGTACTGATCGAACTTGCGGCGCATCGGCAGCAGCAGACCATGCAGGGTGATGTGATCGGGCACCTTGGGATGGCCGATGGCGCCGAGGAAGACGGCGTCGTGCGCTTTCAAAATATCCCAGCCGTCGGGCGGGAGCATGTAACCGACTTTCAGGTAATGGTCGCCGCTCCAGGGCAGCCGGTTCCAGTCGAGGGCAGCGCCGGATTCGTGGCGCAGAGCGGCGTCGGCGACACGGATGGCCTGGTCGATCACCTCGGGGCCGATGCCGTCGCCGCCGATGACCGCGATGCGAAAAGCTGGCATTGCAAGATCCTTGTACTGAGGCTATGACGGCCGGCCACTCGGTTCGTGGTCGGCGGAGGGTAGTTCGTTCGCCGTGCGGGCGTGGTCACGAAATACGATCTACGATCCGCGGATTCACGATTCAAGTAGGGGGAAGTTATGACCCGACGTCGTCCTCCCGCCTGCAGAGCGGGAGGATTGAGACTGTGTGCCGTCCGACGGGGGCTGGCGTGCGCGCTGTGCGTGCTGGCCTGCGTGGGTTGTGAGGGGACGGGCAGCCACGCGCTCACCAACGACCCGTTGCTCGGTCCCGGAGGCGGTACGCCCATTCCTACCGCCGGACCGGCTGCCGTCGGCGCCGCGGCCGTGGGACCGGGCGCACGCGCAGGCGCAGCAAGTGATCTTCCCAGACTTCCCGCCCCGAACCCCAATCTCAGCGCCGCCGCACTCGCTTCCGGGACCGAACAAACGCTGGACAACGCGCCGAAACTTGGCATCCCTTCCGGCACGACGCCGAAACCGGCTGATGCCGATCTCTGGCGCAAGGCATCGGGACCGCCAACCGGCGCCGCGTTCACTGCGGTTCCCTCCGCTGACCCGCGCTCGATCAGCGGCCAGGGCGCGACCTTGCAGGCTCCCATGCCGATCCCTGAGCCGCGCGCCCCGACCCCGCCGCCCGTGCCGGACTCCGGACCCGCTGGAAGGCTGAGTTCGGCCCCGGAAGATCAGGGAGTCCGGTGGCTGGAACAGCAAGGCGCGAAGACGCATGGGCCGGAGAGAACAGCGACAGGCGAGTATCGGTTCATCTGCGCCATTCCCCAGACGCCGAACTCCAAGACGTTCCGCCGCTACGATGTGACCGTGAAGGGCGAACCAGCGGACGCGGTGCGGGCCGTCATCGACCAGATCGAGCGCGAACGACGATAACTCCTAACCGCCGCGCAAGCTGTCGTTGACAGTTTGGTTTCTCCCGGTAGCATGTTCTTTTGTAGGCGCACACGACTTCCGCAGGAGGGAGCAATGGCTTCGATTCGCTACAGTGAAGTCCGCAAGGGGATGGTCATCATCCACGAAGGACAGTTAAGCTACGTCCAGGACCGCGAGCTCAAGACGCCCGGAAATCTGCCTTCCAAGTTGACGCTCAAGATGAAGAACCTGAAGACCGGGTTCGTCAACGTCGAGCGCGTTCACCCCGAAGACAAGGTGGAGCAGGCGTATCTGGAGAAGCGCGATCTCCAGTACCTCTACAAGGACAGCGACGGCTACGTCTTCATGGACAACGAGTCGTACGACCAGACGACGCTCGACGCCGCGCTGGTCGGCGACCTGATGCCCTACCTGAAGGAAGGCACGAACACGTCGGTGATCTTCCACGACGGCAAGCCGTTGAGCATCGAGCCGCCGAAGACGGTGGAGCTGGAAGTGACGGAAACGGAACCGGCCCTCAAGGGCGCGACGGCCGCCGCCCAGTACAAGCCGGCGACGCTGGAAACCGGCCTCAAGCTTAACGTGCCGCCGTTCATCGGCATCGGCGAGAAGATCCTGATCGACACGGAGAGCGGCAAGTATCTGAGTCGCGCCAAGGATCAGTGAGCGCTAAAAGTCTGTCTCAGTAGTAGGTTTTACGAGCCGCGACCGTCAGGGAGCGTTCCTGCAAAAAACGCTCCCTGACGGTCGCGGCTCGTAATAGACCACACTTCATAGACTCTTCAGATTTGTTTATGCCGACACGGATCGTCGCGGTGCTTTCTTGGGTTTCTGACCGGCAGCCGCTTCCTGCTTGAGCGGCACGATGCTGTAGTGGAAATCGCGGAAGCGGATCTTGATCACGCGCCCGTCGCTTACCAAAATCTCGTGCGAAAACAGTCCCGGTTCGATCAGATCGACTTCCTCATACTGCCAGATCGGCTGTGTGCTGCGGAACACCGGCGCCTCCACGGGCCTTTCAATGACGGGATCTTCCGTCACTTCGTAGAACAGCACGGCAGTGGTGTTGAGGAATTCGGGAATCAAGGTGTTGATCTGCTTGGCGGCAATCATGGCGAACCGCGGGCTGCCCGGTAGCGAGAAGGGCTGGATCATCACCGGACCCTCGAAGTCCGCGTCGTGAAGGCACTGCTCCTTATGGAACTTTTGCAAGTCCCGCGGCAGTAGTTCCTCGATCTTTTTGTAATGCTTTTCGTAGCGCTTGATCGCTTCTTCCCACTCGTCATTGGCCGCATCGGCCGTATCATCGTCAAGCGAGCCGAAGCGAACGTACAACTCAGGCGTGAAGTACTTCATGGGTTGATAGCCGCCTTTCGGTGCTCGGTTTCGTAGAACGTGTGGCCTGCCGGTGGTCGCGGGTCCGGTTGATAGTGCGGCAGGACATACGGGCCCGCGTCCTTGTGCGGCGCACTGATTAGGTACGGCCCGGCCTGTGCTTCGATTGAGCGCGCCAGATTTCGATTCGCGTTCAGGATCGGCCCACACACCACGATGTCGCGACCCGCTAGCCGTTCGAGAACGGCCTCTGTGTCTGAGATTTCTCTTCCTCGAATGACACGTCCGAGAGAACCGCGGATCGCCGTGAAAATGCGCGGCGGCACAGGTGGCGGGGCGGTGCCTTTCTTCTTGACCATGTCCGACTCCAGGAAGACGACATTTGTTTAGCCGCTCTCTCCGAGCTGCGGCTAAACAAATAATCTCAGCGCTCAGTCCCGCAACTTGAAGCTGATATACTTCGTCTCCAGATAGGCCTCCAACCCCTCGTGTGCCAGTTCCCGCCCCAGCCCGCTTTCCTTCATGCCGCCGAACGGACATTGCGGCGTCGCCGGCACCGGGTCGTTGATGCCGATGATGCCCGCCTCGATGCCCTCCGCCATCTTCCACGCGATCGACAGGTCGTTCGTGAACACATACGCCGCCAGGCCGTAGCGCGTGTTGTTCGCCTGCCGGATCACTTCGTCCAGGTTGCTGAAGCCCAGCAGCGGCATCACCGGGGCGAACGGCTCCTCCGTCAACATCTTCGTCTGCGGCGGCAAGCCATTGAGGACCGTCGGCTCGAAGAAGTAGCCCTTGTCGAAGCGCTCGCTGCGCGTGCCGCCCGTCAGGATCTTCGCGCCGCAGCGCTTCGCGTCCTCGACGAGGTCGAGCGTGTTCTGCATCGCCTTCTTCTCGAACATCGGGCCGATTTCGGTGCCGGCGTCCAGGCCGTTGCCGAGCTTCAGGGCGCGGGCGAACTCGACGGCCGCCTCCGTGAACTTCTTCTCGACGTCCTTGTGGACATAGAACCGGCTCGGGGCGATGCACACCTGGCCGTTGTTGCGGAACTTGCCCATCACCGCAATCTTGGCGCCGACTTCCGGGTCGGCGTCGGGGAAGACGATGAACGGGGCGTGTCCCCCCAATTCCAGGCTGACGCGCTTGACGTGGTCGGCACAGCCGCGCATCAGCTGCTTGCCGACTTCCGTGGAGCCAGTGAAGGTGATTTTACGGCAGATGGGGTTCTCCAGGAACTCGTCGCCGATCTCCTGGGCCGGGCCGACGACGAGGTTGGCGACGCCGGGCGGTAGCCCCGCTTCGACCAGGCACTCGAAGACCTGGACGAGACACAGCGGCGTCTGGCTGGCGGGTTTGCAGACGATGGTGCAGCCGGCGGCCAGCGCGGGGGCGATCTTCCGAGCCTGCAAGGTGACAGGGAAGTTCCAGGGGCTGATCGCGGCCACGACGCCGACTGGGTGCTTGAGCGTGACGTGCCGCTTGCCGGGAACGCTGTTGGGAATCACGTCGCCGTAGGCGCGCTTGCCTTCCTCGGCGAACCACTCGAAGGTGTCGGCCGAGTGCAGGATTTCGGCCTTCGCCTCGGCCAGCGGCTTGCCCTGCTCCATCGTGAGCGTGCGGGCGATGGCGTCGGCGCGCTCGCGCATCAGGTCGGCCGTCTTCTTCAGCACCTTGGCCCGGTCGTAGGCCGTCAGCTTCATCCACGCCGGCATCGCCTTGGCCGCCGCCTCCACGGCGCGCCGGGCGTCGGCCCGCCCGCCGTAGGCGACTTCCGCGACCGTCTCCTCGGTGGCGGGGTTGATGACGGCGTGGGTATGGCCGTCCGCCGCCTCGCACCACGCCCCGCCGATGAACATCTTCCCCTGCGGGGCCGCCTTCGTCGCCGTCGCTGTCGCCATTGGCCGATCTCCTGTAGGG
>JBBQPD010000176.1:0-8995 GCA_038331535.1 Gemmatales bacterium
TTCCCGTGAGCAGTTGCGCAAGTCGCTAATGGTTGAGACACCTGGAGATTCAATCGCCTACTTGACCGATTTTCTAATGAATGAATCTGCCATCGAGCGACTGACGCACGCACTGCGGGGGTGCAAAATTGTCGTCTGCGAGAGCCAGTACCGTCACGCGGACCTCGACCTGGCACGGCGAAACTACCACATGACATGCACGTTGGCTGCGGAGGTCGCCAAGAAAGCCGAAGTGGGAGAGTAGGTGTTATTCCACCTGTCAGATCGGTACACGCGGGACGTTTGGGTTGACATGCTCAGGGAAGCGCGAGCCATATTCCCCAATACACGGTTCCCGTCTGCGTGGGGATTGGTGGACGCCTAACGAATGGCCAGATCGACTGGATCGTCGGGGCAGCGTGTTCGGGGCATGAAGTCAATCCAGCCGGCCCGACGATTTCTCTTTCTTGCTGCGCCTGACTACCTCTGATTGGGGACGAGTTTTGCAGATCACCACACGCCGACTGACCTTACTTCCGTCCGAGTTGCCGATGGCGCGGGCCGAGTTGTTCGACCGCGCCGCCTTCGCCCACCTGATCGGCGCAACGAATCCTGAGAACTGGCCGCCCGAATTGGCGACCGACGCCCTACCGTGGTTCCTGGAGCGGTTGGAGAACGACGCCGGCAACTTCGGCTGGTTGACCTGGAATGCGTTGCTCAGTGGTCCGACAGCGAATGATCGTGTCCTGCTCGGCGGCATCGGTTTCAAAGGAAAGCCCGCGCCCGATGGGACCGTGGAGGTTGGCTACTCCGTACTACCGCAGTTTCAACGTCAAGGCTATGCCGGCGAGATGCTTGACGGTATTCTCGACTGGGCGTTCACGCACCCGGAAGTTGTGCGCGTGGTCGCCGATACGATGCCGTCGAACACAGCCTCCGTCTGCCTGCTCGGTCGGCGGAGTTTCCGACAGGTGGGGCCGGGGACCGACGAGGGGTCGGTGATGTTCGAGAGATTGCGGCTGAAAGCCGAACCTTGCACCTCGGCGACGCGGGAGCGTCCGTCATGAAGCGGAAGCAGGACTCTGACGACTGGCCGACGTTCGACGCGCCGCTCCTCCAGGACATCGCGGCGGCGTTCAACCGACGATACAAAGCCATCGCGTACCAGGCTGACCGCTCCGGCCAGCGTGAGTTCAGCGAGTCAGCGATGGGTGCCGTCGAGCAGATAACATCGAGGGCGCTGCAATGCAGCTTGTTGAGCGCAGTTTTGCTGAATTAAGCCGCCTTCACTACCGCATTTTCACATGCGAATTGGACGGCGCTCTACGGCTCACTGCCCTCGTCCTACAGTTCACGGGCGTCTACGGCTTCTGCTCAGATGGGAACGGCGACGCGGATTTCATGAGAGTCATTACGCGGGCGGCTCTGGAGGGCTGGCACGCAAACGCCGTTGTGTTCGACCTACGTCAACTCGATTACAAGGGGGGAGACGCGATCTGGAATGTCTTCACTCGACGTGTTTTCACCGCCGACTTGCCCCGCGCTCTGATTGTCGCTGACCGCTGCCGGCAAGGGTTCTCGACGTGCCGGGACCTGATACCACCGATGTTCGATGATCTGGAGTCAGCGATTGAGTTCGTCGCACCACGGGCGAGAGCGGTGGTGGACCGGCTGTTCGCGGAACTGGATGGAATAGCGCAGGAGCATCGTCGGAGCGGAGGAGCAGGATGATTGAGTACCGCATTTCCAGGTACAACCCCATGTTCCGTGACTGCGATGGGGCATACGTCCGAGACGACTGGACGTCGCGGAGAGACATCGGTCGGTCGTTCAACGGAATTGTGCTGACCACAGAAGAGTACCAGCGAGTCGAGGTTGCCTTTGTCGTTGTCGTCCAGGCGATCCTGCGCGAATGCGACATCTTGTCGCTGACGGTCTCCGGGCTTGAGAATCACAGTACACCTCTCCCGTTCACCGACGGCGCCGTCCTGAGTCTGGAAGTGGTCGGGAAGGTGGTCCAGCGAGTGCTACGGGAAGAGTTCTGGTGCAGGCTGAAGGGCGCGAGAGCGTTCGTCCACATCGGATACGACTACTACGTCTACGTCGGAGTGCCGAACCCTTGCCCGAAGGCACGAGAGTTCGCGGGAGAAATCGGGCTGTTCGTCGAGGAGTTTCTCTCCCCGTACAGGGAGGCACGCCAACATGGCGTTTCGAGGCATGACGGCAAGTCCGCGTGAGGCTGGTGCTGCTGAGCGTTGGCTTTCAGCGGCGGAGGTGGAGGCGCTTGAGCGAGTATCCTCCAAAGTTGGTGCGCGTCACTGAAACCGTCGTCGGGTCGATCCTTGCACTGAGCGACGGCCGTAATGTACCCATCGATATCGCCCTAACTCGACTCAGTCAGGCATTGACGGACCACGAGCGCCCGCCACTGTCCGAGTTGCTGGCGGACAAGTCCCTCGGTGTTTATGCTGCCAACTGGGAAACGACAGGTGAGCAGTGGCTCCAGATCAGCACCCGCGTCTTAACCTCGACGGTAGCAGCGGTCGCATTCGGTGAGGTGTCGTCCATCTGGGATGTATTCGGGCGATCCGCTGCGGTCGTCCGTGAATTACCGCAACGGGTATATGGCGGCCTGTCCCAGGCACTCTACACCGTTCATCCGTTTCAGTTTCGTCTGGACCCCAACCGGCCCGCGCCTTGGATGCGAGGTCTACTGAGCGCGCCGGGTGGTCTGCTATTCAACATTTGGGTGCATCTGGACAGCGGGGAGATAGACATCGAGGCTGAGGTGTTGTGGGGCCACTACATCGAATAACCGCAAAGCCGAACCAGCTGCTGAAGCAGCCGGCCCACACGAAGGGCGGCGCAGCGAGGCATGACGACATGCCCGCGTGAGGTTGCGGCTGAGCGCGGACGTTGGGCGAAGGATGGCGCATGGAAAACGTGGACCGCATCGTTGGTGCCGAGCGGCTCGTCGCTATCTTCGGCTACTGGCCGTCGTTCCACGATGCTGAGATGCTGTGGCTTCGGCTCGACCGGCGCGCTCACGGCGACGGGTGCTATGGGCCAACGCTGGAGGCCTTGGTCCACGCCTTCGAGATGACCAGCGAAGTCGGCGCGGACGGATGCTACGTCTTGCGGCACCATGTACTGGTCCTGTTGCGATTCCGGGATGTCGTTGAGCTGCGGTTGGAGGGGTTCAACCACCAGAACGCGCTCATGGGACTGACGCTCACCGATCTGCGGGACCGGCGGATGGAGAGGGTGCTGTGGGCGGTGCGGTTCGACTCGGCGTTCGGGGTGGATACGTCGTTCCAGTGCTACGGGGTTGAAGTCGTCAGCGCGGTCCCGTGCAGCAAGGCTGGGGAGCCAATATACTCCGAACCCTTCGCCGAACCTGACTCGGTGGGCATGGAAGCATTCTGGAGTTCGTGGCTCCTGCGCCCGGCGGGCCGGTGAGCTGGATCGATAGGCCGCAGAGGGCGCACTGAATGGCGGAGGGCGGACGAACCATCGTTGCAGGCAACGGCACCGTCGTCGAGGCCGGAGGCGTTTACCTGACCTATCGGGACGACCCGGACGAGCCATACGCCGTCGCCAAGGTCATCAGCATGGGCGGGGGGCCGGGCGGCTGTGCGATGGACTGTCAGCTCGCGCCCGATCTGACCCCTCTTCCCTCGCCGGATTTTGGCTCAAGCTTTACTACGGCGGGCTTGCCATCCCCCCGGACGGATTACCCGTGACGTTTCTCGCCGGGGAGTTCCGAATCATCCTGGTGTCGATCAGTATGTTCCTTGCATGGGGGCCGCCTAAGTTTCCGATCCGCGTCGGCTTCGAGGCTGTCACAGAGAAAGAGCTGGCGGCACGGGTCGAGGACTGGTACAAGCGGGCCTAGTTTTTATGGCCTCCACGTCAACAGGGCACACCGCAAAATCTGACGATTATTTTCGTCGCCACGCCTCGCTCGCTGGCTGGTCAGGTCGCCGGGTTGGCGTCGGCTCACGGGCTGACCCGCGTTGGCCTGGCCGTCGCCGTGTTCGCGTCCGTGGCCCAGGCCGGCCTTGACAGCTACTGACGCCGTCACGCCGGCGCCCAGGTGTGTGGGAGCGGCGCCCCGTCCTACCTCGTGGGTGCCGGCCCTCTCTTCGTTTGGCGGTCGATCTGGTTGGCGGTAGCCGCCGCCGTTACTGGCCCGGTGCCACACGCCCACCCCCAGCCGGCTTACGGCGGCGCCTTCGGCCTTGGCACAATTCACGCTCCTGGCCAAGCCCGCGTGCCGGAGGCTTTTTTGGTTCGCGGTCGTCCCTCGATTTGAACGATGATCCCCTCGACCAGGTGCCGAATCTGCTGCTTGATTTGCCGCCGCAATGCTTCCTTGTCCTCGGCGTCGTCCAGCAGAGCAATCAACTGCCTGGTGTCCGCTCGACGGTCCGTCCTCGGCACGGAGGCCACCTCCAGCTCTTGTGTCACCTGCCGATTTTCGCCCTCTAATTCGGCAAGCACGTCCAAGACCGACTCCAGGTTTGGCGTGGTCTTGATTTTGGCTTTCAGGGTGATGATCCGTCGCTCCAGGTCCGCCTGCTTGCCCTGGAGTGCCTAAATGTCAGGGCCTTTCTCAGCCAGGTCGTTGGTTAATTCGCAGAGCCACTTGAGCATCGTTCGCTGAAAAGCGGCATACGGCACAGCCGGCACATTCTTCGCCGTGCCAGCCGCGACCGTGGCGGCAACCAAGTACAGGTGATAATTGCGTGGCCGTAACGAGTAGGTAGTGCCGGACGGGGAGAACCCAAGGCCCGTGAACAAGTTGTTCACCTGGTTGCTGACGCGCCCGCCGGTCCGCGACCGCGATTTCAACGCCAATTGCGCCTTGAAAAAGTCACCATCGTCAACGACAGATGGATAGTAGTTCTTGAGTGTGGGTCCAATGGGCAGGAAGGATTTCACCATCCTCGAACGACCTCCGGGCATGGTCACCTTTTCGATGTGCAGTTCGCGCGGCTGGAACTCGCCGATGACGGCCCGGTTTACCAGTACCTTGTAAACGTAAGAGTCATGCCAGTTCTTGCTCTTGCTGATCGGCGCCACGCCTTCCCGGTTTAGCAATTTGGCGATGCTGTCTATTCCGAAGCCAGTTGCCGCCAAGTCGAAGATGCGGCGAACAACAGCAGCTTTCTGGTGGTTCAAGATGAACTTGCCCTCCTCCACGTTTAACCAGGAGGGCTTGCGGCTCGTGAGAATCTGGGAGGCGATTTTGCCCCTCCGATCCGCCCAATTTTTCTTCGAGCGAATGGATTTCATCAGGCTTTCGCCGTGACCCCTGCTCAACTCAACCACGGCCAGCATTAGGCTGGCCATGTCCATTTTGTCGCGCGTAAACTCTTGTGCCGGGTACAGCGTGACGAGAACGATCCCGTGCTGGAGGATGTTCAGGAACACGGTTACCGCGTCGATGATCTCATCGCGGCTCACACGGTCTAGGTTCTCGACTTTTAGAATACTGCCGGGCCGGATTCGGCCACTGTCGCACGCATCGAGGAATCGCCTCAACGCACCCGTCGCCGCGTTGGTCCCGTAGAACGCAGACACGCCGAGGTCTTGGACAACGAATGAATCGTCGAGGGTCAGCCCATGCTTGGCGACGTAAGCATCCCTGTCTTCAATCTGTCGTTGAAAGGAATTACCCTTGCGCTGCTCGGTAGACGAGAATCGAAGGTAGGAGTACGCAAGCGGTGGCATGACGATCCCCCGGTGGACAGTTTGCACTGTCATTCTACGGGACCAGGCAAGCCACCACACTTTGGTCTGGAGGGAATGGTTTGTATTACACCCCGTACCGCTTTAGTGCCTCCCGGTTCAGTTCGATTCCCAGGCCAGGCCGGTCCGGGATCGGCAAATAGCCATCGGCATCCACCTTGAACGGTTCGGTGATGATCGCCTCGATGTAAGGCGACGGGGTCAGGTACTCGACGTAGGTCGCCACCGGGACGGCGGCAGCCAGGTGCAGGTCGGCGGCAAGCCCGATGGCCGTGTTCCAGCCGTGGGGAACCCACTGGATGTTGTGATCGTAGGCCATCCAGGCGATGCGCAGTGATTCCGAAACCCCTCCACACTTGGTGCAATCCGGCTGGATGATGTCCACCGCATGCTTCTCGAGGAACGGCCGGAAGCTCTGCCGTCGGGTCAGCACTTCGCCCGTCGCGATCGGCACCGGTGAGTGGCGGCGCAGCTCGATGTAGCCCTCCAGGTCGTCGGGCGGCAGCGCCTCCTCGAACCAGACGACGTCGTAATTCTTGAGCATCCGCGCTGTCTCGATGGCCCACTTGTAGCCGTGCGGCCAAAACTGCTCGCTGCCGCCGGCGTCCACCATCAACTCGACGTTCGGACCGACGGCGTCGCGGGCGGTCTTCATCAGTAGCTCGTCGGTGCGCGCGTCGCGGCGTCCGAACGGCCGCCAGCCGAGCTTGATCGCCTTGAAGCCGCGCGCCACGGTCTTCAGTAAGGTGTCGCGCAGCGGGCCGGGTTCGTCGAAGAGGATGGAACCGTAGGGCTTGATGCGGTCGCGGTAGCGGCCGCCGAGGAGCCGCGAAACGGGCTGGTTGCAAATCTGTCCCATCAGATCCCAGAGGGCGATGTCGATGCCGCTAATGGCGTGTTCGACGGCCCCGCCCCGGCCCTGCCAGAACATCGCCTGCCGCAACTTCTCGCTGACGCGCGCCGGTTCGTCGGCGCGTTCGCCGATCAGATGCTGGCGAAGGACGCCGACCCCTGCGGCGACAAGCCCCTTGCTGGTCATCGCGCTGCCGACGCCGATCAGTCCTTCGTCGGTGATGACCTCGACAATAGTGTTGAGATCTTCTTCGGGCTGATTGCCCTGCGGCCAACCGCCGTCCACGGTGCCGCCAGAGAGGCCGGTGAGGCGAATGTCGAGGATTTTCATCGAATTGATTCCGGTGCGGCGGGAGAAATAATCACGAGCGGCGCGGTCGAAAAAGCCGCACGTGCAGGACGGTTACCGTTCGGCCGTCAGCCTCGACCTGGAACGTGACGGCGAGAGGATCCGCAAACGTGATTCGTTGACGTTTGGCCCGGGACTCTCCTTCGTTGATGGGATCGCTGAGCAATCGTTGTTCGACTTCGTGAGTGGCCTTCGTTATTGATTGCCGAACACCCGCATCGGCTGCTAGCCAGATGTTGGTAAGTTCGTCGAGGGCCGACTGAAGCCAGTCGAGACGAAACATCACAGTTTCTCCAGGTGGGCCAGCACTTCGGCTGTGCTGTAACGCCTTTCGTTCGAGTTCGCTCGCCGGTCCAGTTCGTCCTCGCTCACTTCCGGAGTGACTGGCTCCCAGAGAGACAGGTTCACGACCGGCACAAAGCGGCCGATGACCTTCCCGGATGGGTCGCACAATTCCGCGGGCTGGCCGAGTTGGTCCAGCCGGCCCGACAGGTTCGCGTCGAGAATGATCTGCGTCATGGGTTCGCTCCGAATCATGCGAATAGGAAAGTGGAAGTGTACATTCTAACCGCCGATGCCTCCGAGTTGCAACGAGAAGTGTTCAGCCGCGCCGCGCCGGTCCGGCGATCTCGGTCGTGTCCAGACGTTTGATGCGATTACCGTTATCGACCAGGACGATGCGCGGACGATGCAAACGCGATGTGGCATCGTCCATCTGGGTATAGGTCGCCACGATAATCAGGTCGTCGGGAGAGGCCAGGTGCGCCGCCGCGCCGTTGACGCACACGATGCCGGAGCCGCGCTCGCCCTCCATCGCATAAGTGCGGAAGCGTGTGCCGCGAGTCACGTTCCAGACCTGCACTTCCTCGAACGGCAGGATGTCCGCCGCTTCCAGCAGATCGAGGTCGAGTGTGAGACTGCCCTCGTAGTCGAGGTCGGCCTGCGTCACCCGCGCCCGGTGAATTTTCGACTTCAGCATCGAGCGAATTGGTCCGGGAGTGCCGTTGATTTGTGCTGGCATGTTGTCTCCTCCTGGGGAGTTCCATCCCGCTTCGCCGCTTGCGGCTTTGCACCTACGTCCCCGCGAAGCTGCAAGCGGCAATTGCGCTTACTGCCCCATGCCAGTGTAGGGAGAAAACGAGGGAGGTTGCGTGGCGTCGAGATACCCAATCGAGAGTTGCGTGCGTAACGCATTCGCCTGCGCGGACCATGACGCCGGACTGGGGAATGGTACCTCTGTGCGGTTCTCCAGATGGCCGTCGAGGAACGCGACGTTCGCTACCGGACCGCTGTGCCGGAAATGCGTCGTCGGCGACGGGTTGCCGACCGTAGTGGCGAAGGGGGCGGCGATCGAGTACGCCTCCTGGGCCGACGGTGTGCCGTACGTCGAAATCAATGCCGAGTCGCAAAAGGCAAACGTCGTCGAGGTCGATTTAAAGTCGGTCATTCGCCTGGTCCAGTAGGTCGCGGTGTAGGTCGGAGCGGGACCGTAGTAGGTGGTGCCCAACTCGCGGTTGTAGCCATAGCCTCCGGTCGTTGCGGTATAGACAGCCTGGATCTGAGTGCGTTGCAGCACCGGGCAGGCGATCACCTTGTTGTTGCCCTCGTAGTAAGGCGACAGAAGGCCCTTGGTTGGATCGACGTTGTTCGACGGATCGACGAGACCGAACCAGTACGGTGTGGAGTAGGGCCAGGTCGCTCCGATGGGAGACTCGTAGCTGCGCGGCAAGCGCTGCTGCGCGCTCTCGAAGGTGTGGACGGCGAGAATTAGCTGCTTCAGGTTGTTCGCGCATTGGATGCGCGCGGCAGCGTCACGAACTTTCTGAACAGCGGGGAGCAGCAGGCCGATGAGTACCGCGATGATGGCGATCACCACGAGCAACTCGATCAACGTGAACGCGGAACGACGGGAACGGGGGAACATGACGCGTCCTTTCTGCCGGGTCGGGCAAAAGAGGAAACGCTTCGGCCAGAGCGGACGGACGGCGGGAATGCACGAAATGGCATCGACGCGCCCGGATGCTTGAGGCCGAAGCATCGGTACACGACCAACGACAGGCA
>JBBQPD010000177.1:0-8984 GCA_038331535.1 Gemmatales bacterium
AGCGCAACCAGTTGGCCGCCCGTCTCCGTGCGCTCGGCATTGATCCCGACGAAGCACCAACTCCGTGAGGGCACCATGAGCGTCAACGAACACTACGCGGCTGGGCGTTTGCAGGACGCGATCAAGGCGCAGACCGACGCCGTCAAGGCCGCCCCCGCCGACCCGAACAAGCGACTGTTCCTGTTCGAGCTGCAAGCGTTTGCCGGCGACCTCGAACGGGCGCGCCGGCAAATCGACGCCGTCAAGTACGACGATCCGCAGACGGACGTCGGCGTTTCGGCGTATCGTAAGCTGCTCGAAGCCGAGGAGTCGCGCCGCAAGCTGTTCCGCGACGGCGTGGCGCCGGCGTTCTTCCATCCGGCGCCGGACCACGTTCGGCTAAGGCTCGACGCCGCGCAACGGCTGCGAGAGAAGAACTACGCGGAGGCCGCCGATCTGCTGAACCGGGCGGCGGAAGCGAGTCCGCCGCTCAAGGGGCAGCTCAACGACAAGCCGTTCGACGGCCTGCGCGACGCCGACGACCTGTTCGGCGCCGTGCTAGAGGTGATGGCCCACGGCGTCTACTACTGGGTGCCGCTGGAGGAAGTGCTGGCCCTGGCGATGAACCCGCCGCGCTACCCGCGCGATCTCCTCTGGTTCCCGACGAGGATGACGCTGCGCGACGGCCAGGAAGGCGAAGTGTATCTGCCGGCGCTGTATCCCGGCTCGCACGAATCCGCGGACGATGCCCTGAAGATGGGCCGGGCGACGGACTGGCGGTCCGAACCAGGCGGCCCTGTCGTCGGCGTCGGCTGCAAAACGTTCGTCTTCGGCGAAGAGCCGATCACGCTCCTGGAGATGCGCCAGGTGGTCTTCGAATGAGACCCGTCTTCGCCGCTCGCGGCTTAGCGGTTCACCCCCGCTAAGCCGCAAGCGGTACGACCGAGACCCTCCATGCCCTCCTTCGATCCCAACGCCGAGCTAATGCCTTCCTTGCTCGATCGGCTCATCGACCCCGAGCCGGAGAGCAAGTCCCGGCGCGGCTACACCGTCGAGCAGATGTTCCTTGCCGTGCAGCGCGACCTGGAGGACTTGCTGAACACCCGGCAGACGCACATTGGCCTGCCCGAGGAGTTCGTGGAATTGCATCACTCGATTTACGGCTACGGGCTGCCGGACCTGACATCGCTCAATGCCATCACCTCGACCCAGCGCGCGGAGATTGGTCGGGTCATCGAGCGCATGATCGAACAATTCGAGCCGCGCCTGCGCGACGTGCAGGCCAGGATGATCGATGGCGGCGGCGGGCTGGAACGGACGGTGCGCTTTCACATCGACGCCCGGCTCTGCCTCGACCCGGCGCCGGAGGTTGCGTTCGACACCATCCTCGAATTGACGACCGGCCACTACGCCGTTCGCCCGACCGGCACGTGAGGAATCGACCCATGAGCGCGCCGAGCGCGGTGGACGCGGACGTTCGGTCGGCCACGATTCGTCTGTCCGGCGAAGGCTGGCAAATGAACTTTCGGCTGACGGTGCCGGCCGGGCCGACGACGCGGCGGTTGATGCTGCCAGTCTTGCAGGAGCTGACGAACTCCGTGGTCGATGCCGCCGTGAAGATGGCCGAGGCCGAAGGCAAGTCGGTTTCGTGCCGCAAGGGCTGCGGCGCCTGCTGCCGGCAGTTGGTGCCGCTGTCGCCGACCGACGCGCGGCGCGTCGCCGAACTGGTTGAAGAGATGCCGGAGCCGCGCCGGACGGAAGTGCGCGGACGTTTCGCCGAGGCGCGGCGGCGCCTCCAGGAGGGCGGCCTGCTGGAGAAACTGCTGCATACTGCCGACTGGGCCGACGGCGACGTTCGGGCGGTGGGCCTATCCTACTTTGCGCTCGGCATTCCCTGTCCGTTTCTCGAAGAGGAGTCGTGTTCCATTCACCCCGATCGGCCCATTCCGTGCCGCGAATATCTGGTGACGTCGCCGGCCGTGGAGTGCGCCCGGCCGACGGCGGAGACGGTGCATTGCGTGCCGTTGCCGATGAAGGTGTCGCGGGCGGCGCTGCGCCTGGAGGAACAGGGGCCGGGCGACCGCATCGTCCCCTGGGTGCCGTTGACGCTCGCCCCGGACTGGGCCGCCGCGCATCCCGAGGGGCTGCCGGGACGCAGCGGGCCGGAGTGGGTTCAGCGGATCCTCGCCGAAATGACCCGCAAGCCGGTCCCTTCTGCCGAAAGCGGAGTCTGACGTGAGCGCCACCCTCTTCCCGTACTACGAGCGCGAGCTGCTGTTCATCCGCCAGCTCGCGCAAGAGTTCGCCAAGCAGTTTCCCGGCCCGGCCGGCCGGCTGTTACTCGAACCAGACCGCAGCGTCGATCCGCACGTCGAACGGCTCATCGAGGCGTTCGCCCTCCTCGCCGGCCGTATCCACCACAAGCTCGACGACGACTTTCCCGAACTGACCGACGCCCTGCTCGGCGTGCTTTATCCGCACTACCTCGCCCCGGTGCCTTCGATGGCGGTCGTGCAGCTGGACCTCGATCCCGAGCGCGCCCAGTTGCCGAACGGCTTCCTCGTCGCGCCGCACAGTCCGTTGGCCACGGCCCCGGTCGGGGGGTTGAAGTGCAAGTACCGCACCGGTTACCCGGTGACGCTGTGGCCCGTGTCTGTCACCGAGGCGTCGTTGCGACCGCCGCCCTTTCCTGCCGGCCTGCAACCACCGCCGAAAGCCCGCGCCGTCCTTCGTTTCCAGATCGAATGCACGGGTGAGCTGTCGTTCCCCGCTCTGAGTCTCGACCGCCTGCGCCTCTTCCTGACGGGCGAGAACAACGTCGTCGTCAACCTGTACGAGCTGTTGTTGAACAACGCCTTGCAGGTCGTCTTCCGCTCGCTCGATAAAGGGAGCAAGGCGGCCCCGATCGTCTGCACGCCGCAGGAGGCGCTGTTTCCTGTCGGCTTCGAGCCCGACGAGGGTTTGTTGCCGTATCCGCGTCAGTCGTTTCCCGGCTATCGGCTGCTGACCGAGTTCTTCACCTTTCCGGCCAAGTTCCAGTTCGTCGATCTCGGCGGCTTCGCCCGCGCTCGCCGCGCCGGTTTTCAGCGGCAACTCGAAGTGCTGATCTACCTCGACCGCACGCAGACGACGCTGGAACAGGCCGTGGAAGCGGGAACATTTCGGCTCGGCTGCACGCCGGTCGTCAACCTCTTCAAGCAAACGTTGGAGCCGAAGGCCGACACGCACACGAAATCGGAATATCTGCTGGTGCCGGACGTGGCCCACTCGCAAGGACTGGAAATCTATTCCGTCGAGTCGGTGGCGAGCGTCAACCCGCCGCAGAAGCTGGAGTATCAGCCGTTCTATTCGTTCCGGCACGGCGGCACGCGCGACACGGCTCGCCGCTTCTGGTGCGCGTCCCGACGCCAGGCGACTGGCCCGGGCGACCGCGGCACCGACCTGT
This sequence comes from Gemmatales bacterium, assembly GCA_038331535.1. GTDB lineage: Bacteria > Planctomycetota > Planctomycetia > Gemmatales > Gemmataceae > JBBQPD01. The sequence continues at coordinate 3,425 of JBBQPD010000177.1, forward strand.
TCCTGCGCCTGGTGGACCTCGACTTCGACCCGCGGGCGCCGTCGGACGGGCAGCTGGTGGTTCACGCCCTCTGCACCAACCGCGACCTGCCGACGCTGCTGCGCCAGGCCGGCGAGGCGCTCTACTTCGAGCTGGAGATGGCGGCGCCCGTGAGCCGCGTGCGCTGTCTGCGGACGCCGACGCCGACGCTGCGCCCACCGCTGCGGCGCGGGGCGTACTGGCGGCTGGTGTCGCACCTGTCGCTCAATCACCTGTCCCTGACCGACGCGGAAGAGGGCTTGGCGGCGCTGCAAGAAATCCTGCGTTTATACGACTATTCCGACCCGGAATCGGGCCAGCAGTTGTCGGCGGTGAACGAGCAGGTGATCGAAGGCGTGACGGCGGTGCGCAGCCGGCCCGCGATCGGCCGCACCGGCGGCCCGACGGCGAGCGGCTTTGCCCGCGGCATCGAGGTGACGCTCGAGTTCGACGAGACGAAATACGTCGGCAGCGGCCTGTACCTGTTCGCGAGCGTGCTGGAGCGCTTCCTGGGGCTGTACGTGACCGTAAACTCGTTCAGCCAGATGGTGGCAACGACACGGCAGCGCGAGGGCATCCTGAAACGCTGGCCGCCGCGGGCAGGGGAGCAGGCGTTGATTTGAAGGACTTGGGGTGTCAATCCTCCCGATTTCGTCCCCATCCGACCGCACGAGAAAGCTCGTGTGACGCTTGGAGATTTTTCGTCATTGTTCGCGCAAGTCGTTTGACTTTCGCGCGTGCGTTGTCTACGATCGGTCTTATCAATTCATCCTTGGCAAACGTTTCATGTTTGCCTCCCACGCTATTCGGACGTCGGGATCTCGGCCGGAAGAGTCGCGGAAAGAAGGAGGTGCTGCTATGGACATTACGCACCCACCCCTGGTTCATCTGAGCCATCGCGATCGATCCCCGAAACAACAGCACCATCTTCTCCAGGTGGACCAGATCGCTCGGCAGCTGAGCCATGACTGAGCAGTAACAACGGTAGTTGGAGGGTCGGCAATGCGTACCTTTGGGTCGGCCGTCATCGCGGTTTTGATCCTGTCGGCTTTCTTCGTCGCCACGGCGGTCGCGGACGAGACGAAGGCCGCCGACGCCGAGGCCGTGCGCCGGCTCATCCGGCAGCTTGGCTCGGAAGACTTCGAGGAGCGCGAGCAGGCGGCCAAGCAGTTGATCGCCCGCGGCCCGGCGGTGCTCGAGGCGTTGGAAGCGGCCCGCCGTGCGAAAGACCCGGAGATTGCCCGCAAAGCGTGGGAGTGCATGCGCCAGATCGACCCCTCCCTGGAGATCAAGCCCCAGATCCTGGCCTGGATCAAGCAACTCCGCTCGCCAGACCTGGAAGTGCGGCATCGGGCCGGCGACGGCCTTTTCGCACTGGGGCCGAAGTTGGCACCTTTCGTGCCGAATCTGATCGAAGTTCTGGACGATCCCGACCTCGAGGTTCGCTCTTGGGCCGCCGTGGCGCTGGCTCACGTCGGCCCCAAGGCCGAGCAGGCCATCCCCAAGTTACTGCGCATGCTCAAGGACCAAACCCCGGGGACCAATGAGCATCGGATGCACGTCATGCAAGCGCTCGAAGGGATTGATACGTGCGGACGACAGACGGTCCCGATCCTGCTTCACATTCTTGAGACGGAAGAACCGCAAATGCAGATGTTTGCGGCCTCGAGCCTGGGCAAGTTAGGAGCGGAAGACGCTCGGGTCGGGCCGGCACTGTTGAAGTCCGCTTGCGATAAGGGCAACTGGGAGGTTCAAAGAACAGCGCTCTGGTCGCTCGCCCAGCTGCGGAAAGAACCGGAGAAGGCGGTCCCTATCCTTGTCCAGTATCTTAGAACCCGGCCATTCGCGACAAGGGATAACGCGGAACTCCACGCCCACGCCCTCATTCGTTGTCTTGGCGAGTATGGCCCGCTGGCCGAGCCAGCTATCCCCTGTCTGGTCGAAATTTTCAAGGATCATAAACGGGATCCGTCAGTACGCAAAGGAGCCATCAACACTCTGTACCTCATCGGGCCAGTAGCCCACAAAGAGGTCCCGCGATTGAAGGATCTGAAAGAGCCGATATCGGCCCGTGCCCTTGAAGAAATACTTCAGAATCTTGGTAAAGACTGAACAAGAACCGAAATGAAACCCCCGAAGCTCTAACTGCTTCGAGGGCTTGGATAAGCGTGCGCGCCAAGTGGCGAGTCCTATCTCTCTGTGAGGAGCCAACTATGTCGCAGATTCTCCGTGTTCTCAGCATCCTGTTCAGCCGTGCGAGCGGAACTGGAATGAGTGTTCGACGCAACAAATCCCGGTTCACCCGGCCGCGCCTGGAACATCTGGAAGATCGGCTCATCCCCGCTCGGACGGTGGAGCGGCCGGCGTCCGCTGGAATGAAAAGAAGAAGGGTCGTGAACATTACCCCCAACGCACCCCAATCATACCCCCAAAGAAATGCTTGACAGCGTACCAGAGGAGTCGCGTAAGCTCCTTTCTATCTCGATATGACTGCTGTCATCCAGGAGCGGGCTGTCGTGAGATACATCCTTTCATTGCTGATCGGCGTCGGATTTCCCACCTTTGTTGCCAAATCTGCCGCGGACGAGGCAAAGGCCGCCGAGGCGGAGGCCGTGCGCCGGCTCATCCGGCAGCTCGGCTCGGAGGACTTCGAGGAGCGCGAGCAGGCCGCCAAGCAGCTGGTCGCCCGCGGTTCGGCGGTGCTCGATGCGTTGGAAGCGGCCCGCCGTGCGAAGGATCCGGAGATTGCCCGCAAAGCGTGGGAGTGCATGCGCCTGATCGATCCCTCCCTGGAGCTCAAGCCTCAGATCCTGGCCTGCATCAAGCAACTCCAGTCTTCCGACGATGCGGAGCGGAAGAAGGCCGCTAGCATCTTGTGCGCCTTGGGGCCGAAGCTGGCACCCTTCGTGGCGACCTTAGCCGACGGCCTGGATAACCCTGAAATCGAAGTCCGCCTCCGGACTGCGGTTGTCCTTGCTCACATGGGGCCAAAGGCAGAAGTGGCTCTTCCCAAATTGCTCCGCATTCTCAAGGACAGCAGCCCCCCGACGAATGAACTTCGGCAGCAAGCTATGCAGGTGCTGGTAGAGATGGGGCCTGCTGGCCGACAGGGAGTACCGATTCTCCTCCACATTCTGGAGACGGAAGGGCCGGAAATGCAGACACACGTTGTACACCACCTCGGCGAATTAGGCCAGGATGATGCGCGCGTTGGACCGGCGTTGTTGAAGGCGCTTTCGCGCGGAGACTTGCTCGATAAATCTCGTGCGGCCTTCTCTCTTTCTCTTCTTCAAAAGGAGCCGGAAAAGGCGATCCCCGCGATTGTTCAAATCCTCATGACCCACACCTTCAAGGGAGCGAATGAGGACGACCTGGAACGTGGTCTCATTGAGTCCCTTCAGAATTATGGTGCCTCTGCTGAGCCGGCCATTCCCTACCTGCTTCAGGTAATCAAAAATTGGAAACGGAAGGATGTCACGGTGCGTCGCGCCGCCCTTCTTACGCTAATCTGCATTGGCCCTGCCGCTCACAAGGTAGTCCCACAACTAAAGGATCTGGGGACTGCTCCCTCGGAGGAGGCCATTTCCCGTCTTCTGACTAGGTTAATCGATTAACTTGGCAAAGATGACGACCGAATGATTCCTCATTGCCCATACGCTTCTTGTCCGGTCTTTAACCGAAATAATGTGAAAGATCCCATACAACCAACAGGAGGAACTACCATGGGAAACATCTTCAGCGCTCTACTGGGCCTCGTGGGCCGGAGGGCGAACACCCGACGCAGCACGTTCCGGTTCACCCGGCCGCGCCTTGAATATCTGGAAGATCGGCTCGTCCTTGATGCCGTCATTTGGAAGGGCGCGGATGCAGCCAGCTGGAACATCGCTGGCAACTGGTCAACTGTTACTGTGCCCACGCGAGCTGACGACGTCACCATCCCCGGAGCCAATTCACCGGACACGAGTGGGAACTGTTTCGCCAAGTCGGTGACGATTACTGCCAAAGGCAACCTGACAGTGACGGGGAATTTAACCGTTGGTGTAGGCGGGGTGAAAGACAATGGAACTCTGACTCTGAAGCCCGGCGGCATTTTGGTTTCGGCCGGGGATGTCGTAAACAACTTGAATGCCAATATTGTTTTCATCTCCGGCACGATCAACGGCAATGTCATCAATCAACAGAATGCAAAGATCTCTGTCAAGCCTGTTGGAGCGCCCGGGGACGCGAATCCGATCGCACCAGCGGGATCCATCAGTGGAAAACTCACGAACAACGGACTTATCGATCTCGTGCAAGTCGCGCCTGTGAAACCGGCACTCGGGGATCTCTCCAATTCCTGGTTCGGCAAGGCACGGCTTACTGTGTCGAACTTCGAGCAGACAGATACCGGCAACTTCAATGTTGGACTGGCCTACTGGACCAATCCGAGGGGCGCTTCCTCGTATTCCGACTCCCTTAATGTTTCGCTGGCCGCGACACTTAAGGGCACACTCTCTCCGGACTACAGGGATGAAGGCATCCCGGCTCCTGCGAATACCGTTTATACACCGCTTTTCTATAACCCCCGCATTGGCGACTTCGGAACCCTGCAGACGCCCGCTACGGCGACAATCATCAAGGACATCCAACCCAATCAGTATAACCTGAAAGTCACGGGGAAGGTTGCCCATCTGGGCGTTCCTTCCAACACCGCCATCGTCTCCACCGGCTCCCCCTCCGATGTGGGCCAGGCGGTCACGTTCACGGCCACGGTGACGGGCATTCCCCTCGGCCCGACGCCGACGGGAACGGTGACTTTCTACGACACCTACGCCATCGGCACCGGGACGCTCAACAGCAACGGGGTCGCGACGCTCAGCACCGGCAGTCTCGGCGTCGGAAGCCACACGATCCTGGCCGTCTACGAAGGGGACGGCACCTACGGCAGCAGCCAAGCGTCCCTGACGCAGACCGTCAACGCCCTGGCCTCCGCCACGGCGCTCACGGTGACCCCGAGCACCTCCGTCTTCGGCCAGTCGGTCACCTTCACGGCCACCGCCTCCGGCTCGGGCGGCACGCCCACCGGCACCATCGACTTCTTCTCGGACGGCAATTGGATCGATGAGGAAAACGTCGGCGTCAATGGCACGGCCTCGTTCTCGTCCACGGCCCTGCCCACCGGGAGCCATCAGTTCACCGCCACCTACAACGGCGATGCCACCTACAACGTCTCCTCCGGCTCCGTCAGCCAGACGGTCAACGCCGCCGCCACCACCACGGCCGTGGTCTCCTCGACCAACCCGTCCCAGGCCAGAGCGTGACTTTCACGGCCACGGTCAGCGCCAGCGCTCCGGGGGCCGGAACGCCCAGCGGAACCGTCACCTTCCAGGATGGGGCGACGACACTCGGTACCGGAACGCTCAGCAACGGCAGCGTCTCGTTCAGCAGCAGCTCCCTGGCCGTCGGCAGCCATACGATCACCGCGACCTACGGCGGCGACGGCAACTTCAGCGGCAGCAGCGGCACCGTCAGCCAGACGGTCAACGTCCGCCCCACCGCCACC
>JBBQPD010000178.1:0-8984 GCA_038331535.1 Gemmatales bacterium
CTCCGCGCTCGTGGCGGAGGACGCTGGTGTAGGCGCGTCCGCCGTGTACGAACGTGCCCCGACCCAGGCGACGAGGATGAGGCGCAGGATGATGCCGACGACGTTGGCGACCACGTCGAGAAACGAATCGAAGCTGAACGCGATCTCGCGCTGCGGTCGGCGGCGACGGATCATGGCACACGCCCCTCTCGGTCGATCACTGCATCACATTCCGCACGTCATCGTCGGCGGCCAGGTTTTGCCGCGTTTTCGGCACCACCAGCGTGTCGAGCGCGGGGTAGGTGGCGTGAAACGTGCGCAAACAGTTCGGCCGAATCAGGAAGCGCACTTCCGGCCGGTAGGGCACGTCGCCGGTGCGGACGCCGGACTGGCGGCGCTCGATCATCCGCCGCACCGCGGCCAGGAGGGCATTCGTCTCCGGCGGGCCGGACAGTGCCGTCAGCGGAAACTCGGTCAGCGATGGATACAGGATCGCGCTTTCCTCACGGCATTCGATGTAGATGATCCAGTCGCGGTCGTTCAACCGCGCCAGTCGGCGCGCCGGCGGTTCCTTCTCGTCCGTCGATTTCGCCGGCCGAAAGCGATCGGTCGGCAACGGCAAGCGCGCCGGCGCGGAGCTACCGGAAGCTCCCGGCGGACCGCTGGACTGCGTCGGATCACCTCCTGGTGAAGCTGTACCCTGCGCGGCGTCGCCTTCGCGTCGCGGTCCGGCCGCCTTGTTCGCGGACGTGCCCGATGGTTGGGAATCCGGAGCGACCGGTTGCTGCCCCTCCGCGTTTCCGCCCGACGTCTGGGCTGTCGGTGTGCCGATCACCGGCTGACCTGTCGCGTTCTTCGTGCCCGGGCCCCGCGCGCCTGGCCCGGAAATGCCCGGCGTCGGCGCTCTTGCCCCGTCGTCGGGTTTAGTCCGCGCCGAGGCAAACTCCCCGCCCGGAGACGGAGCGGCCCCCGTCGGGGTTCCCGGTGCGACAGGGCCAGCGTTGCCGGCGCCGGGCGATCCACTCGTCCCGATGACGCCGTTCCCTTGAAGGACCGGGCCGGCCGTGAAGACCTGAGAAGCGGCTGCGCCCACTCCTCGTGGACCGATCGAGCCATCCATGTTCCCGGAAGTGGCAGCGCCGCCCGACCCGGTCCGGCCGGGGAACAGCCCCTCAAACGCGGTGCGGTTACTCGCAATCTCTCCGGACCCATTCTGTCCCGTTCCCTCTACCGGCCGACCGCCTGTGACCGCGCCGGCACCAGGGAAATCGCCCGGTGGACCGCTGCCCATCGTCGGCCGCACCGGCGAGACTCCTCTCACTCCCGTCCCCGGCGGCGTCAACACCGGTCCCAATCCTGGGCCGCTGTCCGACCCGTTCGCCCACGTCTTCGACGGCGTCTGTTCGTCTTCGGGAAAGTCGAGCAGCCAGTCGGCGTCGATGAATTCATACCCAAAATCGATCTGCAAACTCCGCAATACGGCTTGTAGCTCCCAGTAAGGCTCGATGCCGTCCGGGCGGACCAGCAGCAGGCAGTACGGCGGTCGTTCTTCTGCCGCCGCGCCCGGGTGCAGCGCCGCTGCGTGGCGGGCCACTCCGGCGCGAACGTCTTCATTCTGCAACGGCGGCGACAACTCCTTGCGCTCGGGGTGAAAGATCACGCCGCGCGCCGAACATTCCACGTAAACCGGGCGGCGGTCGTCGCCGCGCTTGCCGCGGTACGGCACGACGGAGTACGTCTGTTTTTCGCGGCCGCGCGCCGCTTTAAGCTCCGCGAGTTTCGATTCCAGTTTGGCAACGTCGGCGAGGGCGGCCGCGGCTGCGGCCTTCGCCGCCGCGGTTTCCTCGACAGCGCTGGCCGCGGCCGCGTCGCGCTCGCGCTTCGCCGCCTGTTCGTTTTCGAGGATGTGAACGCGCTCTTCCTCGACTTGCTTGCGCAAGCCCTCCAGCCGTTCCTGGGCCAGCCGAAACGCAGTCAGCGCCTCCGCCAGACGCAGCGACACCAGGCGAAGCTGATTCTGCAAGTCCTGTTCATCGCTCACCAGTTGGGCGTGCAGCCCTTGCCGCTGCCGCTCCCGCAGCGCCTTCGCCTCCTCGTTTCTACGCTGGACGGAAGCACGGCGTTCCTCGACCGCGCGCCGGGAGTCTTCGGCGGCGCGCGCGACGATACCCTCCGCCTTCTGGCGGGCCGCGAGCTTCGCCTTCCGATCCATGACGAGCAGCACGAGGATCAGCGAACCCATCGTGCAGAGCAAGACCGCCAGGAACGGAAAGGTCGAGACTTCCAGATGTTTACGGCGTCGTCGCATAGGGTTCCAACTCAGGCGACTTTCCCGCGCGGTCCGCCCGGCGCCTGAAACGGGATGGCTATCTGCGGCTGGTGCGTGCGGCTCGTCAGCATGTGGACGGCCGCGGCCAGGTTATGCACCGCCTCTTCAAAAGCGCCGGCCCCGGCCAGGGCCGACAGGTTTTCGTGCAGGACCGATTGCAACTGGATCAGCTGCTTCTCGCCCGCCTGGATTTGCACGAGCGTTCCCGCCTGTGCGGCCATCATCTCGCCGACGTGCGTCAGCCCGGCGATCTGCTCGCGGCCGGTCTCGCGCACCACCGTCGCCAGGGCCGCCAACTGCTCCAGCAACTTGCCGCTCTCCCCCACGGCCTGATTCTCCAGTGCCGCCAGCCGCTGCGTGTGCGTGTGCAGCGTCCGCTCCAGGGCCGTCGTCAGCGCGGCAGCGAGGCCATCCTGCTGCCCGGCGTACCGTGCGGCCGACTGCCGTTCCGTCTCGGCAAACGTCTTCGCCCACAGCGCCGCCTGGTTGCGCACCAATAGCTCGGCGACCTCGATCAATCCCTGAGATTGCGGCGAACGAACCGTCTCCGTGTCGGTGCGCTGGAAGCGGTGGCCCAGCTGGGCATCGACGTACTGATCGACAAAATCGAGGACGCCCTGCTCCGCGCGTTCGACGAGAAAGCTGCAAAACATGGTTATCATCGTCAGGCCGAGCGCGAGGGCGGTGCTGTCGAACGCTTCGGACAGGCCGTCCGTGACGCCGCTCAGCGACTTCTCCAGCACTTCCGGCGTGATGCCGGAGATGGCCCCGGTGATGCCCAGGACAGTGCCGAGAAAGCCGAGAATCGGGATGGCCCAGGTGATGAAACGCGTCAGGGCGTAGCTGCTTTCCAGCGCCAGCGCGTCGGCGTCGGCGAGGGCGCGCATCTGGTCGTCGAGCCCGGCCGCCGATTTCCGCTGGCCGAGAAAGTCGAGGACGCCGAGGACGCGCCGGGCGATAAACGTGCGCCGCAGCCGCGCCGACAGCCGTTCGACGACGGCGGCGAGCTTGGGCGCGTCCGTGGCCGGCACCGCCTGGCCGTCCCAGGCCGGCAGACTCAAGGCACGGCAGGCGCGGCGCTCGGCGAGGTTGTGCCACGTCTTGGCCACGAGCGTGCCGAGGGCGCAACAGAACATGCCGACCACAGCCCACTGGACGGGGTGAGTGACGTAGCGCTGGATGGTCGCGACGGCTGGGTGCGGTACGGGGCAATGGTGGATCGCGTAAAGGATGCCGACGGCGAGCGGCAGGCCGATGACAAAGGCGGCGAGGTTGGTTCCCGGCCGGCCGCCGTGGCCCGCGACCGAAGACGTTTTCATGACGGCCCCCAACACCAGGGAATGGGACTGTTTCAATTAGATCGACAGAATCGAGGCGGCGGATAATAACGATTCTGAGGTCCGACGCCAGCCGAGATCGGTTGCGGCAAGGGAGAGAATGCGGGGGATTTGTGAACCCAGCAGACACGAGACAACGCGGCCAAGCCGCAACGGGTTAGTAGTCTGGCTGAAAGCTGATAGCTATCAGCTATTAGCTGTCAGCAAGAATTCGGCTGAACTTCTCGGTATCGTGAGGTGAAGTTCAGAGGTAAGAATCTAAACGACGATGGCTTGACTTCCGCGCCCGGTCTGCGAACATTCGTCCTGCACAACATCCCGCCGCACACGCCGGAGGCGCCAGTCATGCGATTGAACACTATTCCGATCTTGTTTGTGTCCATTCTCCTCTTCGCCGGCCGCGCGAGCGCGCAGCCGCCCGCGTTCAAGCTGGCGCCCGCCGTCGCCGTCGAAGCCGAGGACTTTCAGGTTTCGACCGGCTGGAAGGTCGTCAAGAACGGCGGCGGCAACTACATGGTCGATATGATCGGCTTCAATCACCTCTCCGGCGAACGCCTCCTCTCGCTCGACGGCAAGGAGGAGAAAGGGTTCGCCTTCCTCGACGTGACGATCCCCGAAGCCGGAAAGTATCGCCTCTGGGTGCGCTACGAATACCCGGCCTTCTGCGAGACACGGTTCCGCGTGACCATCGAACAGGAAGGCGTGGCGCGCCTCGATCATGTCATGGGGACGAAGGACAGTCCGCGCTACGCCTTCGGCGACCTGGTGCCGAAAGCGCAGCACGACCCCTCCTGGGGGCCGGAAGGGCTGATGGACGAGGTCGTCAACGTGCCGGCGCTTGCGGCCGGGAGGGCGCGCATCTCCCTCAAGGGGGTGGCCCAGCCGCAGCTTCCGGGCGTCGCCGCCAATCGCAATGTGGACCTCGTGTACCTGACGCGCGACCTCGACGATGCCTGGCTGAAGCACTACACGAAGGAAGCGAACCTCTATCCGATCCTCGGCGCCTTCCGCGATTCGCGTGGCCCGCGCTACGAGGCACGCTTCACCAACCGCGGCGACAAGCCGAGCGACTTCGGCGTCAATCACGTCTACAATCGCATCCCCTGGGGCATGAACGAGGGCGTCGTCGCAAAGGGCGTCGCCGCCGGCGCCGCGAGCGCGTGGGTTCCCCTGCGCCTGCAGGACACCAGCCATTTCTCGATGATCCATTTCACCAGCGCCGCGGCGTTCGACGTGGAATTGCGGCCCGTCGGCGGCGCCGTCGAACGGAAACTGTCGGGCGTAAAGGAGATTCGGGCCTATCTGCCGACCTATCCGGGCAAGGAGGAAAAGATCGTCACGCCGGAGGAGGAGATCGACGCCGTTTTGAAAGAGCTGGCCCGGTCGCCGGCGCCGGGCAAGAAGCCGACAAAACCACTCTGCTATGGCGGTTGGATGCCGCTCGGCCAGGAGAGCGACTACGGCCGCAAGAATGCGCAGCTCTACGCGGCGCTCGGCTTCCGCTCGCTGCATCCGGCCAACAGCGGCCCGGCGCAGTTGAAGAACCTCGAAGCCGTCGGCGTGCCGGCCACCAAGAGCTGGGCCGCCGGAGGCTACCGCAACCCGCCGACGCAGGAGAACATTGTCAAGGCGAAGGCCGACCTCGCCCGCAGCGGCATGGCGGCGAACCTGCTCTGGTTCGACTACGGCGATGAAATCGCCTTTTCGGAGTGGATGAGTCTGCTTATCCAGGATGAGGTCGCCAGGGCAAAGGCCGCGGGCCAGACGGTGTCACCGCCGATGGCCGCCGGTAAGCTCTGGCGCGAATGGCTCAAGGCGAAACGGCCGGACCACAAGCCGGGCGAATACTGGCTCGACAAGTGGGGCGCCGTCAACATCGCCCTCATGAAGCCCGACAGCAGCGCCGAGGCGGCCCGGCTCAACCCGCGCCTCTACGTCGATTCGCTGCTCTTTTACGAGGAAGCGGCGATCAAGCACGTCGCGGACGGGGCCAGGGCGGTACGCGCCGCGCTCGGCGACGACGTGTTGTGCGGGGCGAACTACTCCGCGCATCCGTTCTACTATCCGCCCACGAGCATGTACGTGAAGTGGTTCCGCGGCGGGGCGGCCGAGCTGGGCCGGCACAGCGAATACTTCTGGCAGGTGGCGCAGGCCGGGCCGATGATTAACGGCTACGTCGCCGAGCATTTCCGCGCCGGCATGCGCGACAATCCGCGGGCCGTGCTGCGCCAGTACACGATGCCGCACGAGCCGGGCAACACCGACGCCAGCTTCCTGCGCTCGGCGTTCACTCACCTCGCCCACGGCGCCACGATGCTCGACTTCTTCGGCATCGGCATGAACGAGACGTTTACCGAGAACCACATCGATCACCGCGCCGTCAGCCGTTACAAGGCGCTGCGCGACGTGACGCACTGCGTCGGCTTCGTGGAAGACCTGCTGCCGCAGGCGCGGGCGGTGCCATCGCCGGTCGCCCTGCTGGTCAGCGACAGCACGGAACGCTGGGATTTCGCCGGCGTCGCGCAGGATCTGGCCGGCCACGCTCACTTCGGGCCGGATTTCCGCAAGACACGGCTGCACTTCCACCTCGATCGCCTCGGTCTGTGGACGGCCTTCACCTTCCTCGGCGTGTCGCCCGATCTGCTGATCGAAGAAGACGTGAACGCCAAGATTCTGAAGGACTACAAGGTGCTCGTACTCGTCGGCGACTGCCTGCCACCCAGGTTGGCCCCGGTGCTGGACGCCTGGGTACGCAACGGCGGCGTGCTGCTGGCGACGGCGAACTGCGGCCGGTACGATGAATATCGGCAGCCGACGAAGGTGTTCGAGCAACTGTTCGGCCTGGAAAAGCGAACGACGGAAGAGCGGACGACGTTCATGCGGCCGCGCCAGGAGTTGCCGTTCCTCAAGCCGCTGGGAACCATCAAGGGCGAAACTTTTTCGATGCCGGCGCTGGCAACGCACGAGCGCCTCGAAGTGAGCAAGGGGGTTCGCGCTGACGTCCCCTTTGCGGACGACAAGTCGCCGGCAGTGTTGGCGCGCGATCTGGGAAAGGGCAAAGTGTGTTACGTCGCCGCGCTGCCTGGCCTGGCGTACCTGTGGAGCGCGTTGCAGCCCCCGGCCGTACCCGATCGCGGGCCGGGAACGCACTCGGTGCCGACGGCGTTCGACAAGGGAGCCGAAGCGCTTTTTCAGGAGGTGCTTCTGTTTGCGGCCCTTGAGCCGACGATCAAGGCCGACCCGCCGTTGATCGACGCGCGCTTGCTGAAGGCGCCCGGCGGCTACATTCTGCCGGTGGCGAACTACAACGCGAAAATCGGTCAGAAGGTGATGCTGTCGATCAAGATCGACCCCGCGGTGAAGATGGTTGCCAGCGCCTATCACGGCGTGCTGCCGGCGAAGCGCGCGGGGGAGCGCCTCATCTTCACGATCCCGGCGCTGGGTTATGGCGACGTGCTGCGCTTGACGGAGAAGTAGGGCGTGGCGCGCGAAACGGCAAGCCAACTCGCCCTCTCAGCGCTGGCATCGCCGGCGCCCGTCCGTTAGAATCGCCGCGTCGTTCCGATTTCGTTGGCCCCACAGGCGCTGCCACCATGCACTCTCTTCCACTCCGCCTCGTCGCCGCCGTGCTGCTTCTCGTCCCGAACTTCGCGTCGGCGGACCCGAAGTCGGAGGCCGCGTTCAAACCGCTGAGCGAACGCTTCGATGCTCAGACCGGCGACAAGGCGGCGCTGGCGAAAGACCTGCTTGCCTTCCGCCGCGCTTACGCCGCCACGCCCCAGGCCGTGCAGGCCGCGGCCATGCTCACCAGGCTGCCGTCGGTGCTCAATCAACTCGATGCGTCCAAGATCAAGCCGATCGAAAAGTTCGACTGGCAGCCGAAGGAACTTGTCGGCGTCCTCGGCGAACACCTCGGCCGGCACGCCACGCCTGTCACCTGTGTCGCCCTCAGCCACGATGGCAAGCTGGCGGCCAGCGGCGGCTCGCACTTCGTTCGCCTCTGGAACCCGGTGACGATGCGGCTTCAGCACCTTCTCGACGTGACCACCACCACGTCGGTCGCCTTCAGCCATGACGACAAGCTGCTCGCCGCCGGCTTCAGCACCGGCGCCGTCTACGTTTGGGATCTCACGCCGATGGCCGGGCCGCTGCTCAAGTTCACGATCGGCGCCTCGACAACCTCCGTCCCCGGCATCGCGTTCAACCCCGACAATGTCCTCGCCGTCGCCTGTGCCGACAATCAGTTCCGCGTCTGGGACGTGGGCGGCAAGGAGCTGAAAGAGGTCTCGACGGTCAACGGCAGCGAGAAGGGACTCGCCTCGGTCGCCTGGACGCAGGACGGCAAGCTACTGGCCACCGGTTGCAACGACACCACGATCAAATTGTGGTCGCTCGGCGAAGGCGGGCTCAAGGAGATCGGGCAGATCATCGGCCATCCGGGAGCGGTGACGACGCTGGCCTTCAACCCGGCCGGCACCGTCCTCGCCGCCGGCTGCCCGGACGGTTCGGTGCGACTGTGGGCGATGCCCTACGTCGCCAAGGCGAAGGAGAAGATGCTGATCCAGTATCCGAAGAGCGGGGCCGTCGCCGCGCTGGCGTTCTCGGGCAGCGGCCAGACACTCGCCGCCGCCTACGCCGACAGTACGGCCCGCATCTGGACGGTGTCGGGAGCGAAGCCGGTCGAGAAGGCGAAGATGGAAGGACACGTCGGCCCGCTCACCGGCATCGCCTGTTCGCCGGACAACAAGACGATCATCACCGGCAGCGCCGACTGGACCGTGCGCTCGTGGGACTGGACCGGCGCCAAACCAGTGCAGCGCCAGGAGCCGTGGAGCCACCTCAGCTACGTCCCCGCCGTGGCCTTTTCGCCGGACAATCTGACGCTGGCGACCGGTAGTTACGACACCGTGCTGCGGCTGTGGGACATGGCCCGGCCGGAGCCGCGGACGCGCAGCTTTCTCAAGGGCGATTCGATCCCGCTGTATACCGTGGCCTTTTCGCCGGACGGCAAGTTCGTCGCGGCCGGCGGCCAGGGCGACAAGGTGCGCCAGTGGGAAGCCTCGACCGGGCGCTTGCTGCGGCCCTGTTCCAGCCCGAGCGGGGCAGTCTACCACGTCACCTACGGCCCGGACGGCAAGCAGTTGTTCTTCACGACGCAGACGAATCTGCTCGTTTACGACTCCGAAAAGGCGGTAGAGAAGATGCGCATCACCGGACACGAGTCGCGCATTCACCAGGGGGCGTTCTCGGCGGACGGCCGTTACGGTCTGACCGGCAGCGGCCAGCTGCTCTACAAGGACGGCAAGGTCGTCATCGACGCCCAGATGCGGGCGGTGTAC
>JBBQPD010000179.1:0-8948 GCA_038331535.1 Gemmatales bacterium
AGCGCCATGTCCGGGTCGGGCGTGCGCGGCAGCATGCGGGTGAGCGGCGTACACAGCTCGTGCAGCCCTTCCTTGCCGACGGCGGCAGCGAGATGATGCAGGTTGCGCCAGCCGCGATCGAGGTCGCGCAGCCGCCAGGTGTGCAACAACGGCCGGGAGCTTTCGAGAGAGGCAGCCGGATCGGGCGAAGGATCGGGAGACATGGGAGAAGCCCGACAAGGCGACTCAGGAAAGAGCGAGTACGGCCCATTCGTCCGCGCCGGAGTGAGCGGCCCTACAGGCGCGCGCGGAAAGCGTCCAGGTGCGGGCAGCGCGCGGCCAGGAGCAACAATTCACGCAAGCGGACCGGATCGGTGATTCTCTGGAGATCGGCTGATACTTCCGGTTCGATCGCGCCGAAGCGGACCTCCAAGATTTCCAGGATGTTCTTCCGCTGCAGCTTCACTTCGCATTCCTCCAAGACCTCTTTCAGCCACGGTGATTCGATCATGACTCCACTCCTCTGGAGGACGGGAAGCAGCGGACCGATCAATCCTGCACACGCGCGCGGAAAGCGTCGAGGTCCGGGCAGCGACCGGCCCAGTCGATTAGTTCCTCTAATCGGCCCGAGTCCGTGATCGTCTGAAGTCTGGTCTTCACGTCTGCAGGAACACTGTCGAAACGGGCCGCCAGGAATTTGAGGAGATCCTTCCGCTGCTGCTCCGCCTCGCGCTCCTCGACGATCTCTTTCAGCCATGGCGATTCGATCATGACTCCACTCCTTCCGAAGATCGCCTTCTAATGGACCGATCAACTCCGAAGACGTTCTCGGAAGGCGTCGAGGTTCGGGCAGCGAAGAGCCCAGCGGAACAGATCATTTAGTCGTTCCAAGTCCGTGACCGTCAGAACCTCGGCTTTCACCTCGGCAGGAAAACTTTCGAACCGGGCCGACAGGGTTTCTGCGATATTCTTCCGCTGCATCTCCGCTCCGTGTTCTTCGACAATCTCTTTCAGCCACGGCGATTCGATCATGACTCCACTCCTTCCGAAGATCGCCTCGATACTCTCACGATTATAGCGTAACCGTGCCAGCATTTCCGTCACCGCGAGGAAGTTGCCGCGCTCGTCCGGCGGCACCAGGCGGTCGATGCGGTCGCGGCACTCGCGCAGGATCACCTCGGCGGGCTGATTTGACTGCGCCAGCGGCACCCACGGGATCAGACCGATCTCGTTCGCGGCCAGCAGCGCCTCGGCCGATAACGTCCACAACTCGACGACACGCCAGGTGAAATCCAGCCGGCTCCAGCCGCGCCGGCTGGCGATGTCCTGTCGTCCCTCCACGCGCAACGCGCCGCGCGGCTGCAACACCAACGTCAGCACTTCCGGCAGCCGGCCGCGGTCCAGGAGGACGAGCAGCGCATCGTCGCGGGCTTGCTGCTCGGCGCGGCGTTCGGGGTAGGTGCTGATCTCGACGACGAACAGGTCCAGTTCCTTCGCGTCGGGGAAGCCGACTTCGAGCAAGCCGTCCGGGAGCCGTCTGGGGGCGACGACTTCGCCCTGCAGCGGCCGGCAGGAGGTAAAGCCGGTCGCGCCGCCGAGGTGCAACAGCGCGGCGGCCTGATGCGTGATGAGCCATTTCGTGCTGCGGTCGTAGGGATCGCGCATGGAGAGGTTCCCTTCCTGGGTTCCGTCGCGCCGAGCATACATTACTCGTGCAGCTCTTCTGTGCCGATGACTGTGGTGAAGGTTGCGCCAGCCGCGGTCGCGCAGTGGCCAGGGAATGCAGCAGCGGCCGGGTCGGAGAAGCGATCGGGTGACAGGGAGAAACGGAGTCAACATGGGAGGTCATGTCCGGCCGAGCAGCCAGCCGCACAGGAAGGCGGCTCCGCTTGCCACCGCGAGTAGATACCACCCAAGCGCGACACCGCGACCTCTCAGCATCTTACGTGGTGGTGCTTTCGTCCCAGGCGGAATTGCCACGGACTCGCCTTGAAATTCCTGATAAGAAGCATCCGCACTGACGACCCCGGGAGTAGAACGGAGAAGTGAGTTGTCCATGATTTAATCTCCCGGCCCCAGCAGCCTCAGCGTCTGATCGGTGAGCCACCAGCCGTTGACGTGCAACTCAACCCAGTATACCCCTGGGCGGGGCAGGGCACAATCGCTCAGACGAAAGTTCGCGCGCACCACCATTCGGCGGTTCGGAAACCGGACACGGTGCGGGCGCGTCTCGAAAACCAGATCCTGTGTGTCGGCCTCCACAATGCGGATGACGGCGTTCACCTCTCCCTGGGCGTCCGCGAGTTGCACGAAGACACACCACTCTTCAAGCCGATGGGGTAAGAGCAGCGGTGGAGCAGGCCGAATGGCGTCAAACACACCAATGACATGGACATTACCCGTGTCCGGATCGAGGACCACGTCCCGGCATAGGATCAGAGGACGGGCCACGGGCAAGGCCAGATCGCTCATCGCTGCCTGTCCTCACGCGCCGCCGGACGGAATTCGGACAAGCCGAAAGCAGAGGTTCCTGAACCGACTAGCTGTTGGGATTTGGCAGGGGTACGATCGTGACCGTGCGAACCATCTTACTCTCAACCGTCCCCCGCGAATCTCCTGGAGTGCGCTAGCTTCTGTTACGTGCTTCCGCTTATTCTTTATTGTCGCCATTCGGCGAGTTCGAGGCTGTCGCCTGGAGCCGTGTCAGCCTTTCTTCCAAGTCGCGAATGCGTTGGTCGGCGTCGGCCTTTTCCCTGGCTTCCTTGTCGGCGCGTTCTTTTTCCTTGTCGGCGCGTTCTTCAGCTCGGCTACGCTCGCGCTCCGCCTCGGTTGCCGTACGTTCCGCCTCGGCCATCCCCTCCAGCGCCTCTTCCAATTCCTGCGTGATGCGTGCGTAGTCGCCTAGCTCGCGCCCGGTTTCCCCGTCGTAGCAAACGACGCGGTTGTCCTTCACTCCCAGCCACACGCCGAGCGGTTCCAGCCATAAGCGCCCGTGTTCGTCCGGCGCCAATTCTTCGTAGTCGTCCGGGTGATAACGGTAGCCGAGCAGGCGCACCGGCCCTTCGATGTTCTCGCGGTCCACAATGACATAAAACGGCACGCGGGCGCGATGGTAGTGATCGACCTTGGTCACCACGTCATTGTCGCGGTAATCCGGCGATACCACTTCGAGGAGCAGCGCGGGACGCACGCCTTCCTCTGCCACGTCGAAACTGCTCCGTTCCGCGTCGGGATCACGCACGCCGAATAGAAGAGAGATATCGGGGCTGTGGTGTTTCAATTCCGGATCGTGCCAGTCGATTATCACATCGTGGTAGACGACGGCCGTCGGATCATCGGCCACGCGGCCCTGGAAGACGTCCTTCAAATAGTGAATGTCCCGATCGTGCGGCGTCGATTGCGGCATGACGTCTCCCATCCTCGGGTGCAGCGCGTCCTCCCGGGTCAACGGAATGCGGTCGAAGTCGATGCGCCCGTCGGGCCGCTTCACCGTCACGTCGCGCCAACCGAAGCGGAAGGGATTATCCGCGGGTGGCAGCGGTGGGGCAGCGGGCGGGGTGATGCCTGAAATCGTTGACATGGCCTATTCCTCCCTCACACCAGCGGCAAACCGACACGCCCCGATACAGCCGGCGTCACGGGCGCTTCACAGCACTCCTCGAGGCTCCGATCCGCGCGTGCGACGCCGACCTGCTCGCCGGTCACCACCGTGCCGAACAAGGTGAACGCCGTTGCCTCGTCGATGCGCACCGACACCGTCTGCCCCGTCAGCCGGTCGTTGCCGTCGAAAACGACGATGTGGTCCGTCATCGTCCGGCCGGTGAGTTGCTTCGGCCCCGCGGCGGCGGGGTGTTTCAGCGCGGTCTTACTCGGCCCCTCGACGAGCACCGCAACCGTATCGCCGATGCGCTGGCGATGGTCGGCGAGGCTGACGGCATTCTGAAGCGCCAGCAGGTCGTTGTTGCGCCGTTTCTTCACCTCTTCCGGCACGTCGTCGGGGTAGAGATCGTCGGCCTTGGTACCGGGCCGCGGGCTGTACTTGAAGATGAAACTGTTCTTGAACCCGCCCGCGCGCACCAGGTCGCAAGAGCGCTCGAACGAAGCCTCCGTCTCGCCGCAGAAGCCGACGATGAAGTCGCTGCTGACGGCGACGCCCGGCACTTGCTCCCGGCAGCGCTGCAACATCTCGCGATAGTACCCAGCCGTGTACAGTCGTTTCATGCGCTTGAGCACGTCGTCGCAGCCGGACTGGGCCGGGACGTGCAGGTACGGGCAGACCTTCGGCAGCGAGCGCACGGCGTCGAGCAGGTCGTCGCTCATGTCGCGCGGGAAGTTGGTGATGAACTTGAGGCGCTCCAGGCCGGGTGTGTCGTGGATGCGGGCCAGCAGGTCGGATAGCCGTTCCTGCCGGCCGTCGCCGTGGTCGAAGCGATAGCTGTTGACCGTTTGGCCGAGCAGCGTGACCTCCTTGCAGCCTTCGTCGGCGAGGCGGCGCACCTCGGCGGCAATCTCCGCGGGATGCCGGCCCTGCTCCGGCCCGCGCACGCTCGGCACGATGCAGTAGGTGCAGAACTTGTCGCAGCCGAACTGCACGCGGACATATGCCTGGAACGGCGATGGCCGCATCGACGGGTCGCGCATCGGGTCGTAGCTCTCGAACGACGCCGACACCTCGTGCCGCGACGCCTCGGCCCGGCCGAGGCTCAGGGCAAGCTGCGGCGCGCGCGTGCGTTTGGCCTCCTCGATCAGCTCCGGCAGCTGGGCGAGCTGGCCGGTGCCGCAGACGATGTCAACGTGCGGGGCGCGGCGAAGCACTTCTTCCTGGTCCTTCTGGGCCATGCAGCCGAGGACGCCGATCACCTTGTCGGGGAAGCGCTTCTTGTGCAAGCGCAGCCGGCCGAGGGCGCTGTAAATCTTGTCCTCGGCGTGCTGGCGAACACTGCACGTGTTGAAGAAGATGACGTCGGCGTCGGTTGCCTCGTGCGTCAGCTCGTAGCCGATCCGCCGCAGGCTGCCGACGACCAGCTCGCTGTCCAGCACGTTCATCTGGCAGCCGACGGTTTCGATGTAGAGTTTCTTGTTCATGCTTCCTCGCGCTGTCTGAGCTAATTCCGTTACGCACGAGCCGCGACCGTCAGGGAGCGCTTTTCCGTGGCGCTCCCTGACGGTCGCGGCTCGTGAATCTCTCACGAACCGGGTGACGACTTGCGGAGACGTTTCAGCTCGGCTTCCAACTCGCGGATACGCTTCTCGGCACGTTGCCGCGCCCTGGTTTCCTTCTGACGTTCCTGTTCTGCGGCTTGCGCTTCTTCCGGCCGTAGGTAGCGTTCACCCGTCTCCGCATTAAGGACACGGAACTGGTTATCGGCGTCGATGAGGATGCGGAATCTCAGCTTACTCGTAATACCACCATCAGGATCTCGTTTCATCTTCCAGGCGCCGTTGCGTCCCCGCCGCATTAGCTGCAAGCGCTCGGCCAGGAATCGACCGGTCAAGTCCGCCAGCATATATTCGGCGACACCCAGCAGGCCATAGATGATCGGCTTGTCGGTCAAGTCGCGCTGCTGGAACGACCGCTGCGACAGAATTTCGAGTGCCTGGAGCGGCGCTGGGCCATGCGTACCGATGCGGTACGAGGTCAGATCCTCCGGCAGTCGCTCGAACGGCTCGACGACCATCACGTCGGGCGAGACATAAGCCGCACGATCGTCCGGATCGTAGTAACAGTTCAGATTCGAGAAAACCTGCAAGGTCGGACGCGGCTGCAAGTGTGCCTGGATTCCCACGCTCAGAATGCGGTCGGCCAGCGTGTGCAGGTTGGACTCACCCATCTCATCCTGCCCTTCATCCTCGTAGATGATCGGCATCGGCTTGCCGGCGAATGTCCAGACGTCCTCGTCCACCGGAAAGCGCGGTGGAACGGAGAGCTTCGACTTGACGTGCCGGGCGTCCCGGTGCGGCGTCATGGATGTCCCTCCATTGGCGACGAAAAGCGCGGATGATCGGGGATATTGTATCAGACCGGAGTCGCCGCCGTGGCGCGGAGTCCGCCGACTCTCAGCGTTGTCCCCCGGACTCCCATGGCCTTATTTCCGAGCCGGAAGCGGCAGTGACGGATGCAGAAGCGTCGCTAACCCGGATTATTCACCGCAGAGGACGCAGAGGAACGCAGAGGCAAAACCAGAAAGAGATTCAAGCACTCTACGGTGAGTCACTGTGTTCCAAGAGGAACAGGGAACGGGATTTCGCAACTCCTTTACCTCTTTCGATTGCGATTTCCTCTGCGATCCTCTGTGTCCTCTGCGGTGAATCATTCGGGCTAATGCTGCCGGCTCGGATTCGTGGCATGTCGTTTGCGTCACTTCTCGTAATCGCTGCGAAAAGAAGCCTACCCAGTTGAGACGAGCAACCCTTTTCTCATTTTCCCGCGCAGGTTTGGCCGCCCGGCTCGTTCTCCTGATAGAACAGGACTCTCCTGATCGGCACAGAGCATAGGAGTACACCAATGAAGACCCGTACCTGGTCCATGATTACGGCGACCCTCGGATTGGCGATCGTCTTCGCCCCCAAGGGGAGCGCCCGCGACGAAGAGCCGCCACCGGACCCAACGCCGCAAGCGGGCGTCGAAGTGCAGACGCGCGGCCCGGTCCACGAGGCGTTCGCCGGGCCGACCGAGACGCGCCCCCAGCCTGCGATCGTGGTCGCGAAGCAGCCGCCCGCCACGATCGACGAGGTTCCGCCGGACGAGAAGCCGGCTGGGGACAAGGTTCAGTGGATCCCCGGCTACTGGGCCTGGGAAGACGACACGAGCGATTTCCTCTGGGTGAGCGGCTTCTGGCGCATCCCGCCGCCGGCTCGCCAGTGGCTGCCGGGCAGCTGGCAGCAGGCGGCGGACGGCTGGCAATGGACGGCAGGCTTCTGGGCGGCCGCCGGCCAGGAACAGGTCGAATACCTACCCCCGCCGCCGCTGTCGCTCGACCGCGGTGCGTCCATTCCGGCCCCGGACGAAAACAGCATCTACACTCCAGGCTGCTGGGTGTACCGCGAGACGCGCTACCTGTGGCGGCCCGGTTTCTGGGTCGGCTTCCGGCCGAACTGGGTTTGGATTCCCGCCCATTACGTCTGGTCGCCGGGCGGCTACCTCTTCGTCGAAGGTTACTGGGACCATCCCCTGGAACAGCGCGGCCTGTTGTTCGCCCCGGTCCATATCGACCGCAGGGTGCTCGTCGACGACT
The DNA here is from genome assembly GCA_038331535.1 of Gemmatales bacterium. Taxonomy (GTDB): domain Bacteria; phylum Planctomycetota; class Planctomycetia; order Gemmatales; family Gemmataceae; genus JBBQPD01. The sequence continues at coordinate 7,215 of JBBQPD010000179.1, forward strand.
GGTCCTATACGCCGCGTTATATCGTGCAGCCGGACTTTATGATCGGCGCGCTCTTTGTGCGGCCGCAGCACGGCCACTATTACTTCGGCGATTATTTCGAGGAGCGCTACACGAAGCGCGGCTATGTCGCCTGGTGCGATTACCGGCCTTCGCGGGAGAGCTACGATCCGAACTTCGCCTACTACCGTCACCGCTTCAACGGCGACCGCAGCTGGGAGACCAACCTGCGCGGCCTGTACGCCGCCCGGACCAGCGGCGAAGTGGCCCGGCCGCCGCGCACTCTAGTGCAGCAGAATACGGTCATTCAGAATATCACGGTCAACAAGACCGCCAACGTGACGGTCAATCAGAACATCCACATCACAAACCTCCAGAACGTCTCCGCCATCGCGCCGGTCGCGCGGATGCACAACACCACGGTTACGAGCCTATCGTCGTTAAGCGAGACGAAGGCCGACCAGCACAAGGTCGAGAACCACGTGATCCGCACGGAGGCAGTGCCGAAGGAGCAGAAGGCCGAGGTTCGTAAGGCCGTCACCACGTTCCGCGAGACGGCGCAGGTTCGGCACCAGGCAGAGACGAAACTGCTGACCGACGGGCATGCTCCGGTCAAGGTGAACGACCCCCCGCGGCCGGTGAAGCTCGCTTTGCCGCGGGCGCCGATGCCTACCATCCCGGCCAATCCGGACCGTCCGAAGGCGCCGCCCTTGAAGGAAGTGCCCAAGTTGCCGCCGCCGCCCAAGCACGAGGAACGGCCCATTCCGACGAACACGCCGCCGGTGCCTCCGAAGCCGGTGACGCCGCCCAAGCCGGCGGCGCCTACCAAGGAGCCTCCGCCGCCTAATAAGACGGAAACGCCGCCGCCACCTAAGCCGATGCCGCCGAAACCGGAGCCAACACCCAAGCCGACGACTCCGCCCCCGCCTCCTCCGCAGAAGGTCGAACCGCCGGCACCGAAACCGGTAACGCCGCCGACGAAGACAGAGCCTCCGCCCAAGCCGGTGACTCCACAGCCTCCGCCCCATAAGCCGGAGCCGTCTCCGCTACCTAAGCCGGTGACGCCGCCTCCGCCTCCGCCTCATAAAGTAGAGCCGCCGGCACCCAAGCCGGCTCCGCCGACCCCGACGCCGGCGCCCAAGCCGACACCGTCGCCGGCTCCCAACCCGGCTCCGCCGCCGGCTCCGAAGCCGGCTCCGCCGACCCCGCCGCCGGCTCCGAAGCCGGCTCCGCCGGCTCCGCCGCCGGCTCCCAAGCCGGCTCCGCCGGCTCCGCCGCCGGCACTCAAGCCGACACCGCCTGCACCCCCGAAGCCGCCGGTTGCGGCACAGCACCCGGAAGCGCATCCGGTTAAGCATGTCTGAACCGGGGGTCGTCGGTTCTGGCAACCGTACTCGTTTCACAAGGGCCATCCGTTCGCGGATGGCCCTTTCTCATGCGCGGCGAGGTCGCCCCCTCCTGCAAGATGCTTGTTAGGCGCGCGTCACGGACGTGTCCCGCTTGTGCGAACAGAAATCTGACTTTCTGTCTTCAGGGCTTCACGAGGAATCGAACGAAAGCCCGCGGACACGGACGGTGGCGGTTGGCGCAACCAGAAAAGGGTTCATCCGAACCAATGCGCGCATCAAGCACCGGCGTCGTGATCGAGACGCTTAGAGTCTGTCCCAGAAGTAGGATTTACGAGCCGCGACCGTTAGGGAGCGTTAGAGGTACGCCGCGACAAGCGCTCCCTAACGG
>JBBQPD010000180.1:0-8948 GCA_038331535.1 Gemmatales bacterium
CCGGCGCATGACGAGGCGCGACCGTCAGGGAGCGGTGCCCGCGCTCCCTGACGGTCGCGGCTCGTAGAAAACACAACTTCGTGCGCGGCTCCTGCGCCTCACAGCGGCGCCGGCAGGTCGCGGCGTCGAAACGTCCACAACGCCAGCAAGTAACCGACCAGCCCGACGCCGTAAAGCACCAGCGGCATCGGCACGCGCCATAGCGGCGCGCCGTGGTTCCACTCGGACAAAGTCACGCACCAGTCGCGGCGCAGGATCACCTGCTGCGGTTGGAAGTAGTAAAAGATCGACAGCGGCCGAATCCAGTTTGCCTGGTCCCACATCTGGCCGACCAGGTTCATGATGAACTGCACCAGGGCCAACAACACCGCCAAACCCATGACGCGCCAGCGGTAACGCCCCAAAGCCGATAGACACATCGTCGCGCCGCTCACCGCGAAAATCAGCCCGCCGATGATTGTCAGACCGGAGCCGAAGCGCGCCGCGTCAATGCGCAGCCGCTCCTCGCGGCTGTTGTCCAGCTCCATCTTGGCCGCCGCCTGCGCTTTATCCGCTGGATCGCCGAGGACGCTCAGCCTGAACCTGCCGAGCGTGACGACCTCGACATAGAATTCGGGGCTTTTTCCCTTCGGTTTGAACTCCTGCATCTGGATCGGCGACACCATCTTGACGCCGATCCAGGTGCCGGTCCAGACGCTCAGGCACAGGGCCGGAATGATAACGAGATCGACGCCGAGGTGAGCCAGCACGAGGCGCGAGCGGGCGACCGGCTGAGCGAGGAGCAGCTCCATCGTGCCGCGGTCGATCTCGCCGGCGATCGCCCCCGCGGCGCGGCCGATACCCCAGACGCAGAACAGCGTGAGCATCAGCGGATGGACGTAGCCAATGGTCATCAGGTCCAGGCCGCGGTCGAGCGTGATCGACTCGCCGCCGATCAGGGTGCGAATGATCTTGCCCGGCCCCTCGAAGATGACGCCCTCGACTTCCTCCAGATCGAGGCCGGCCGCGCCCGACAGGGTTGACAGCAACGGCGTCAGCCGGCCGAGGATGCGCTCCGTGATCTTGGCCCAAAGGCACTGGAACGCGCAGAGCAACAGCATCACGACAATGAGGGACGTCCGATAGTCGCGAAGGAGTTTGCGGAGCAGCGTCATGCGTCGGGCCCGTGGTAGCGGTGGTAGACGGCGGCGAGGCCGAGCGGTTCGAGGCGCAGGTCTTCCAGCGGCTGGCGCGCGAGCCATTCGAGCAGCGTCGGCAGCGGTCCGGCGTATTCGAGGATTACCCGGTCGCCGTGCCGCGCCCGCTGCGTCAACCCCGGCAGCGATGTCGGCAGTTCCCCGCCTGATAGCCGGGCTTCGATGAGCCGGCCCTGGCGCATCTCCGCGGTGGCTTGCAGGTGAACGAGCTTGCCGCGGCGCAGGATGGCGACGCGGTCGCAGACCTGTTCGACCTCGGAGAGGACGTGCGACGAAAACAGCACGGCCTGGCCGCGCTCCCGGCAGCGGCGTACCTGGTCGAGCAGCAGATCGCGCATGGTCGGATCGAGGGCGTTCGTCGGCTCGTCCATGATGAGCATCGGCGCCTGTGGCACGAGGACAGTGAGCAGGGCCACCTTGCGCTTCATGCCGGAAGAAAGGGTCGCCAACGGCCGGTCGAGATCGATGTCGAAGCGGCGCGCGAGCACGTCGAGGTCTTCGCCCGGCGCTGCAGCGCGGAGCTTGCCGAGAAAGTGAACGATCTGGCGTCCGGACATGTTCTCGTAGAGACGCAGTTCGCCGGGAAGGTAGGAGACGTGGCGGCGGACGGCGACGCTGTCGGCCCAGCAATCGTGCCCGGCGACGGTAGCCCGTCCGGACGTGGGCCGCAGGAAGCCGAGAACGAGGCGGAGGGCAGTGGTTTTGCCGGAGCCGTTGGGACCAAGCAGTCCGACGACTTCGCCCGGAGAGACGACGAGATCGAGGTCATCCAGGGCGCGGAAGCGGCCGTAGTCCTTGGTCAGATGTTCGGTGCGCAAGAGCATCGGTGGCGCCGCCGGGCCTGGGATCGCGTGACTCCATGCCATGTTAGAGGAATCGGGGTTCGGCTCCCAGGTTAGGGCGCGCAGGTACCCGCGGTCGAGAGACTGTTCCCTGTTTACGTTTCGCGAAGCGCTTCACCGGAGCGCGGCCGTCCCGGCCGCCGGTCGTCCGGGACGCGGATCGGCTCGCCTCCCTCGCCAAGCACAAGATCACGTTGCATGGGATGCAGCGACTCAAGGAGAAGAGTCTCGACCGGCTCACGCTGGACGCGGCCAGCCAGGCGGCGCTAAAGCTGTCCACCAGCCCGGCGATGCTCAACGCCCTGAACGTGGAGCAGGAGAGTGGCCGGACGCGGGCGAACTACGGCTTGACGCAAGTAGGCCAGCGGCTGCTGCTGGCCCGTCGGCTGGTCGAGGCCGGCGTCACCTTCGTCACGGTCACCGACTCCGGTTGGGCGATGCACAGCGAGCTCGAGAAACAGATGTCCACGAAGGCTCCGCCGCTGGACCAGGCAATTTCCGCTCTCGCCGTCGACCTGACCCAGCGCGGCCTGTTCAAGGATGTGCTCGTGATCGTTCACGGCGAGTCCGGCCGACAGGCCAAGATGAACAAGTACCACGGCCGCGGCAACTCCGGCGGCGTGTATTCCGTCCTCCTCGGCGGCGGCGGCCTGCGTACCGGCCGCGTCATTGGCAGCAGCGACGCCCGCGGCGAAGCGCCGCAGGATGCGCCCACTGGCCCGGAAGATATTCTGGCCACGATCTATGCCGTGCTCGGTATCGACCCGCTCGGCACGATACCGGACGCCGCCGGCCAGCCGACCCGTCTGTTGCTGAACGGGACGCCCCTCAAAGACCTGAGCTAATTCGCGCGCTTCGAGGACGGAGTGCGCTGAGGGAACTACGATGTTGGTCGTACCACACGGGACACAGCCGGAACGGCGCGGCGTGATCCTGATGGTGGTGCTGATGATGTTGACGTTGTTCGCCATCCTCGGCCTGGCTTTCGTCCTCCTGTCCGATTCCTACGCGACCTCGGCCCGCGTCGCGCGTCAGAGCGAAGACCGCCTCCGCGCCGAGGTCGATCCGGAACTGGCCCTTTCCCTCGTTCTCGGTCAACTCATCTACGACGTTGCGGATGATGACGTTGGCATCCGCTCCGGCCTGCGCGGCCAAAGCCTGGCCCGAAACATGTTCGGTTGGAACGACGCGGGCTACGCGCTCAACGACAAGGCGTATGTGGGCCTCGGTCGCTTGCGCTATCCGAGCACGGTCTTTCCGGCCGTGAAAGATAGCGACCTGCTCAACTATCAATTCTTCGCCGCCGACGGTTGGGTCCGCGACCCCGAACGACTCGGCAGCCGCGACCCCAAACAACCGCGCGGCCTGTACGTGCCGGGGAACGTGTCCTATACCTATGTCGATAACAATAATGGGTATCTGGCATTTCTGAATTCCGCCACGAACACGATCGACGTTCCCTCGTTTCATCGGCCGTGGGTATTCAATCTCGATCCGAACACCGGCAAACCACTCGCCAACCCGCCGCTGTTCGACGACCCGAGCCACCCCAACTGGACCAGTGCGGCCGGCAAATACCTGACGTTGCGGCCGCGACCAGCCGAGATGGGTCCAGGTTTTCCCTACCCGCAAGACGCAGGCGGCGATGTGAAAAACTATGACGGCGGCCCCGGCGGGTGCGACAGCATCTGGATCGACGTCAACGCCCCGGTGATGGTCGCCTCCGATGGCCGCAAATACAAGATGCTGGCCGCGCCGTTGGTCGTGGAGCTGGACAGCCGTCTCAATGTCAACGTCCACGGCAACATACTGGGGAAAAACAGTAGCCACGCGGGCAACCAGGGTTGGGGACCGTGGGAGGTGAATCTCGGCAAAGTGCTGAGCGGAAACCAACAGGTAGCGGGTTCATCAGGGGAGTGGGTCAACCTGTTTCTCGGTTCGCTGACGTCGGACCGCGTCTGGGGCAGGTACGGCCCAAATGGTTTGCCGCTGAAACCGGGTGGTTTTATGCCGGCAGCCGCACCGGTGCTCCCGCGCGCCTGGGGCGCGGTCGATGCCAACGGCGTGGTCGATCCGGTCGCGCGATTCGGGCCGGCGCCGAATTCGGCAAAAGTCTGGACGCCGACACCCGCCTATTCGCTGCCGAAGACGTTCGGCCCCGGTTTTCCGACGTTTCCCACCGGCGGCTACAATGACGGCTACCCGTTGGAATACACTCGATCGGGGACGGCTGCGGGAACTCCCCATCATCCGCTCCTCTACAATCCGGTCTCTCCGGCGGACGGGAATCGTGTCTTCCCCGTGAGCGACGTGGTGAAATTGCTGCGCCATGGCGGAACGGATTATGAGTTTCTGGGGTCCGATTTGTTTCGTCTTTGCCCGATCAATTTCGCCGACCCGGCGATTCGGAATCTCGTGACGACAACCAGCTTCGATCTCGACCGCCCCGCACCCGTTCCTTATCTATGGGACAGGGACGCCGCGCCGTATAAACTACCCGGTGTTTATCCCTATTCGCTGAGCCAGCCGGCCGTGGCCGCGCCGTTCACGCCGAACCAATATTTGGATCTCAATAATACCCGGAATGGACCGCTGCCCGCGCGCTCGGAATTTGATCCCAACTGGCGTTCGGTTCTGGCCCAGCTGGAGCGTATCGACGTCAATCGGCCGTTGATGCCGTATCCCAACCCGGAGCCTGTCACAGGATTAATCGCGAAAAATGATCTGCCGCAGTACGATAGTGCTCTCAAAGAACGCCAGACGTTGGCTCGTGATATTTTCAACGTCCTACGTCAGGCTGTGGGAGCCAGGACGCCGGCGTCCGGCGTCCGTGCCGACGAACTGAACGCGCTGCGCACCCTGGCCCAAATCGCCGTCAACATCGTCGATTTCATTGACGCGGACGATATCATTACTCCCTTTAATTGGTTTGCCTCGGAATGGGTTTACGGCGTGGAATTGCCGCGCCTCGTGCTCAACGAAATCTATGTTCAGTACGATAACGATCCCAACGATCCCGGTCTCGCGGCTGATCCCAATTCCCCGCCAGGACCGACGGCGACGACACATTACAACGTCAACGTCTGGGTGGAGCTGCTCAATCCCCTCGACGGGACGCGCGACCCGGCTTACATCTCCCGCCCTTCTTCGCCCAGGTTTCCAAACCGGGACGTTGAGGCCCGGCTGACGAATGACTCCGGGCCCATCTATCAGGTCGTCCTCGCGGACGCCTCGGCCGGCGGCGCCGACCTGTTGCATCCCGCGAACTCGGCCGGCGATCCGGATTACGGCGTTGGCGGCTCGGTGCGCGCCGTCGCGTTCGACTTCGGACCCAGTGCCGTCGTCCTGCCGGTTGACCGGCGCTATGGGATTGCCGCTGCGAGTCGGAACGGTTTTTTCGTGCTCGGCCCCGAGGTCGCCTTCGTGCCGGGAGAAGACCCGAAACTGCCCTGCACGCACAAGTCGGCAAACATGACCTATCAGGTGCCGGTGGCCGCCTTTGGGGCCAAAAAACCGCCGCAACCAACCGTCCTGCTGCGCCGCCTGGCCTGTCCGGGATTGCTTCCGCAGCTCGATCCCAACCTGCCGCGCTACAATCCGTTTGTCACCGTCGATTACGTCGAGATGACCACCCCGGCCGCGGGCAACGATGCCCGCCATTTCACGAATCTCGGCCCGAACCCGACACAACCGCTGGCCGATCGGCAGTCGATGGGCCGCACCCAGCCCTACGCGGCGGACAGCACAAACGTCGTTCCCCAACAACCGCTGCCGCCGCTCGCCGGTCAGCCGCAACACACGTTCTTCCGGCACAACGGCCAACACGCGAATCCACCCCTTGCCGCGGACGCGACACTCAAGGTGCCGTTCGATTGGCTGGTCCACCTCGATCGCAAATTGATCGGCAAAGCCGAATTACTCTACGTCGCCGGCTGCAAACCTCATGAATTGACGCACTTCTTCGCGAACGCGACCGGCGCGAACCGGCAAGCCGCACCCTGGCTCGACGAGACGACCCGGCTCTATCGGTTCTTTGATTTCGCCGGCGTAACTCCGCTTATCAGCGGCGTGGCCTTCGGCGGTCGTGTGCCGGGGCGAATCAACATCAACATGGTTTTTTCTCCCGACGTCTTTCGGGCCATTTGCGATGCTCAGCCGGGAAATCTCTACGACCAGACGCAGGTCGATCAATTGTTTCAGCAATTGCGAAATTATCGGACACCCGCCAAGCTCGATTCGCACGGCGGCGTGACCAATGTACCAGGCGCCGGCGACCAACCGTTCGCCGGCTTCGGTGCCGGCCCGGCGCCGGGCGACGACGCGCTATCGGCCGCGCCGCGCGGCCTCACCAACCAACTTCCGGGACTCTTCGGCGCCGACGCCAATCCCTACCAGCGCTTTGAAGTACTGAACAAGATTTCCAATAACATTACCACTCGAAGCAATGTGTTTGCCGTGTGGTTGACGATTGGTTTCTTCGAGGTGGTGGACGAGAGCACCACGCCGCCGCGGCTCGGGGCCGAGATCGGCCGGGCGGAGAATCGCCAGCTTCGCCATCGTATGTTTGCCGTCGTGGACCGCACGAATTTGCAGATTTTTTCGACAACTTCTTCCTCGGCGATCACCGCCAGTCCGGGCAGGACGACGCCCGTCCAGCTGGCCCGCATGAGCGGCACCGTCGCTCCATCGGGATTTACCTGGAACGTCCAGCAAGGTTCCGTGCTCGTCTATCAACCCAACGATCCGCTCGGCAACGAGGAAACCGTGGTCGTGCAAGCCGGCGGCACGGCGACCTTTTTCAAGGACCATCCGGCCGGCTGTCCAGTTATCAGCCGCGGCAATCCCGGTCCGTGGACGCGGCAATCCTACGATCCGGCAAAGGATAGCGCCGTGGTGCCGTATTTCGCGATTATTGATTGAGAACCTAGTGCTTGCGTTTCGCGAGATAAAAAAATGATGCGACGGTCGGCGTTCACGCTTGTCGAATTGCTGGTGGTGATGACGCTCATCGTCGTCCTCATTGCCATCGGCGCGGCGATGATGCCCAGCAAGCACGACCGCGCGGTCAACTTTGCCGCAAGCCGGGTGCAAGGCTGGCTGCTCATCGCCAAGCAGCGCGCCCGGCGCGATGGCCTGCCGACGGGCCTGCGCCTGAGAGTGGACGCCGACGGCAAGGTGCGGTCTCTTGAGTACGTCCAACAGCCGGAAGATTTCTCGGCAGCCTACACCACCTGCCAGTGCAACGGCAGCAATGTCGTGACATTTTCGCCCGGCGTGGGGCCGCAGGGGCGGGTCGTCGCCCTCGACCTGTCCGCGGCCAACCTGAATCCGGGGGACGTTCTCGAGTTCAACGGCGGCGGCGGCGTGTATCCGATCCGCAGCGTGGACGCGCCGCGAAATCGCCTGATCCTGACGGTGAATGGTCCGGATACCGCGAACAACCCGGCCGCCCTCTACCGTATTTTCCGCCAACCGCTGCCGTTGACGGGCGAGAACCCGCTGGAGTTGCCGGACGACGTGCTCCTCGATCCCGCGCAAAGTTTGAACGTCCCGATTGGCCGCGGCGGCGCCTTTGAAATCCTGTTCTCGCCGCAGGGCGGACTGATCGGACGAGGCACGTCCTCCAACGACGTCGTCGTCCTCTGGCTACAGAATACACGCGGCGATTCGCAGCTGTTGACGGTCGTCAAACCGCACACCGGGTTCATCTCCGTGGAACCGGCCGGGCCGTCCGGGAACCCGTTTCAGTTTTGCCGCGACGCCCGCGCCTCGGGGTTGTGATACGGGCTTGGCGTTTCGAGAAACGGCAAGACCCGCGCCGTGGATAATCGAGGAGGGTTCATCACGATTATGGAGCGCCGTCCCGGCATCACACTGATCGAAGTGCTCGTGTCGATCTTCATCATGGCTATCGGCATGATCGCGCTGTTGACGCTGTTTCCGCTCGGCGCCGTCAATGTCGCCCAGGCGCTGCGCGACGACCGCGCGGCCCAGGCGGCCGCCAACGCCGACGCCTTCGCTCTCGCGAAAAACCTGCGCCGCGACCCGGCGATTGCGAACGGATTCAACCAGGCGCTCGACGAGATCGATCCCGCCTATCGCTCCGTCGGCCCCGGTTCGCCCGTCTATGTCGATCCGTTCGGGATTCAAGCGAGCGCGGGCACACTCGGCGCCTGCGCTACTCCGAACACTCCGGGGATTCGCCGGGTCAGCCCGTCCTATGTAAACAACGCGCCGGTCCCGGACGACGGCTCGACCGCGACGACGCGGACGACCTACTGGTTCTCGCTCCTGGATGACCTGAACTTCGACCCGGCGGGGACAGCAACGACGGGCGGGAGCAACGCCGTCGAGCGCGGCGGCCGCTACAACTGGGCGTATCTCCTGCGGCGTGCGCGGGCCGACTCCGATGCCGTGGTCGAAACGGCCGTCGTCGTCTATTCCGGTCGGCCGTCCAGCAGCGTCTCCGGCGAAACGACCTTCGCGGCGACCGGCAAATTCGGGCAGAACGCGCTCACGATCGACTACGCCGCGCAAAACCAGCCGAAGCCGCGCGTGCGCGTCGGCAGCTGGATTCTCGACACGACGCAGGACGCGACCGGCGTGGTCCGCGGCTACTTCTACCGCGTGGTGGACGTGCAAGAAATTGTCAACACGGCGCTGGTGCTGGAGCTGCTGAACCCGCTGAAAGCGGGTCCGAACGTCGATCCCGCCGGCGCACCGTCCCCGTTCGCCGTCGTGCTGATGGAGAACGTGGTCGAGGTCTTCGATCGCGGCACGGGCTGGCGGCCGTGAGTGGAATACGAGCCGCGGCCCGCCGGGGGCGTTCTAGGAGCGCGCCCGGACGGGCGCGGGGGGTTAAGGATTTCTGGGGGGGAATAAAATCAAGCGCAGGCGCACAGGATTAAAC
>JBBQPD010000181.1:0-8935 GCA_038331535.1 Gemmatales bacterium
GGGGGCCGCGCTGAGCGTTGACGAACTGGGTGACGAAGGGGTCGGCCGGCCTCTCGATCAGCTCGGCCAGCGTCCCCTGCTGAACGATGCGGCCGGCGCGGAGCAGGAGAATGCGGTCGCCGAAGTAGCCGGCCTCGCCGAGGTCGTGCGTGACCAGCACTACCGTCTTGCCCAGCGTGCGAAAGATGTGGCGCAACACTTCTTGCAGGTCCGAGCGGATGATCGGGTCGAGGGCGCCAAGCGGCTCGTCGAAGAGGAGCAGGTCGGGATCGAGAAACAGCGCCCGCATCAGGCCGACACGCTGCCGCTGACCGCCGGAGAGCTGCACGGGGTAGCGGTCCAGCCCGTCGGCGGGGAACTGCGTCAGCGCCGTCAGCTCGGCCAGGCGGTCGTCGAGGCGCCGGCGCTCCCAGCCGAGATAGCGAGCGAGCAGCGTCGCGTTCTCGCGCGCCGTCAGGTGCGGGAACAGGCCGCCGTCCTGGATGACGTAGCCCATGCGCCGGCGCAGTCCGGCGACGTTGTCGGGGGTTAGCTCGGTGCCGGCGAAGCGTACCGTGCCGGTGTCGGGACGGATGAGGCCGAGCATGAGACGGAGCAGAGTCGATTTGCCGCAGCCGCTGGGGCCGATCAACACCGTGGTCTGGCCGTCGGGCACGGCGAGGTCGGTCGGGTGCAGGGCGATGGTTCGCTGGAACGTCCTGGATACTCCGGTCAGCTCCAGCATTCCGGACTCCAAATGGTTCAGAGCCGCGCACGAAGTAAGCGGTTACGAAGCCCGCTTACTTCGTGCGCGGCTCTTGGCAACATGCCACGCGGTAGGGTAAAATACGCCGGTCGCTCTGCTTGAGGAGGAAAATCGAAATGAGTCGAATCGTTGTCGATGCCGCACTGCTGAGCAAACTCGTCGGCGTACACCAGCCGGTTGAGTTGTGCGACGCGGCTGGTCGCGTAGTCGGGCGGTTCACGCCAGCGGTGGTTCTTCCGCCTTCCGCATTAGAACCACGTGTGAGCGAGGAAGAACTGCGGCGTCGGCTTGCGGCTGGCGGAGGGCGTACGTTGGCGGAAATCCTGGCTGATCTGGAAGGCCGCGGATGAAATACAATGTGATTTGGCTACCGGCCGCCGAACACGAGTTGGCCGAGTTGTGGTTGGACCCTTCTTTGCGGGCAGCGGTTACGCGCGCCTCGAACGATCTTGACAAGCAGCTTCGGAGGGATGCACCAAACGCGGGTGAATCGCGGTCGCAAGATTTCCGAATTGTCTTCGAGTTAGAGGCTGTTCCAGAAGTGAGTTCTACGAGCCTCGACCGTTAGGGAGCGTTGGCGGGACGCTGCGAAAACCGCTCCCTAACGGTCGCGGCTCGTAGAAAGCAACACCTTCTGGAACAGCCTCTTACCACTCGTCGCGAGCGTTTGGGTCCAACCTGGCGGGCGCGAAGTGCGAGTCATGCACGTTTGGCTTGCATGAACGAGCAGTCAAATTGCCCTCTCTCCTCCGTCGAACGATTCCGCCTGCGAAAGGGATTTCACGGCAATTGCGTCGCCCCCATCAAATACCGATCCACCTCCCGCGCCGCCCCGCGCCCTTCGTTGATGGCCCACACCACCAAGCTCTGCCCGCGGCGCATGTCGCCGGCCGCGAACACGCCCTTCACGTTCGTCTCGAACTTGCCGTGTTCCGCCTTTGCGTTTGAGCGCGGATCCTTCTCCACCCCGAGCTGATCCAGAAGCTGATTCTCTGGGCCGCTGAAGCCCAGTGCCAGCAGCACGAGCTGCACCGGGATCACCCGCTCCGTGCCGGGAATGGGCGAGTAGGGCACTCGGCCATTCGGCTTCTTCCAGTCCACCTGGACGATGTGCAGCGACTGAACGTGGCCTTGGGCGTCGCCGGTGAACTTCGTCGTGTGGATGGCGTATTTGCGCGGGTCGTCGCCCCAGAGCGCCTTGGCCTCTTCCTGGCCGTAGTCGAGCTTGTAAACTTTTGGCCACTGCGGCCAGGGGTTGTTGCCGGCGCGCTCGTTCGGCGGCTGCGGCACGATCTCCAGTTGCAGCAGGCTGCGGCAGCGGTGCCGCAGCGACGTGCCGACGCAGTCCGTGCCCGTGTCGCCGCCGCCGATCACTACCACGTCCTTGCCCTTCGCCGAAATGTACTTGCCGTCGGCGTGTTCGCTGTCGAGCAGGCTCTTGGTGTTGGCCAGCAGGAACTCCATCGCGAAGTGAATGCCCGCGAGTTGCCGGCCTTCTGTCTCGCGAAAGAAATCGTGCGGCTTCGTCGCCCCGCCGGAGAGCACCACGGCGTCGAACTCGGCCAGCAGCTTCTGCGCCGGGTAGTTCTTGCCAACCTCGGTGTTGACGACGAACGCGACCCCCTCCTCCGCCAGGAGATCGACGCGCCGCTGAACCACCGCGCGCTTGTCGAGCTTCATGTTCGGAATGCCGTACATAAGCAGCCCGCCGATGCGATCGGCGCGCTCGAAGACGGTGACCGAATGACCGGCCTTGTTGAGCTGGTCGGCGGCGGCCAGGCCGGCCGGGCCGGAGCCGACGACCGCGACGCGCTTGCCGGTGCGCGTCTTCGGCGGCTCCGGTACGATCCAGCCTTCCTCGAAGCCCTTATCGACGATGGCGCACTCGATGCTCTTGATCGTCACCGGATCGGAGTTGAGGCCGAGAACGCACGACCCCTCGCACGGCGCCGGGCAGACGCGGCCGGTGAACTCGGGGAAGTTGTTCGTCTTGTGCAAGCGCTCCAGCGCCTCTTTCCAGAGGCCGCGATAGACGAGGTCGTTCCACTCCGGAATGAGGTTGTTGATGGGGCAGCCCGACGCCATGCCTTCGAGCAACATGCCGGTATGGCAGAACGGTACGCCGCAGTCCATACAGCGCGCACCCTGTTTGCGCAGGTGAACGTCGTCGGTGTGTTCGTGGAACTCGTGCCAGCTATGGACGCGCTCGGCGGGCGCCCTGACGAGAGGCAGTTCGCGCGGATATTCGAGAAAACCAGTGGGCTTGCCCATTAGAGGACCTCAATCCTGTCTGCCGCTTGCGGCTTAGCGGAGCCGGCCGCTAAGCCGCAAGCGGCGAAAACCCTACTTCCCCCCCACTCGCGCCACGTCGCGCGCGTTCTCCTCGAACGCCGCCATCACCGCGTCGTCGTCCGCCAACCCCTGCGCCTTGTAGCGCTTCTGCGTCTCGATCACGCGCCGATAGTCGTTCGGGTACACCTTCACGAACTTCGGCAGCATCACGTCCCACTGCGCCAGCACCTGGAATGCCCGCTCGCTACTGGTGTAGTCGGCGAACCTACGGATCAGCGTCAGCAATTCCTCGGCCTCGGCCGGATCATCCACGGCGAACAGCTTCACCATCTCCTGGTTGCAGTTGCGCTTGAAGTCGCCCTTCTCGTTGAGGACGTAGGCGATGCCGCCGGACATGCCGGCCGCGAAGTTCTTGCCCGTCGGCCCCAGCACGATGACGCGACCCCCGGTCATGTACTCGCAGGCGTGATCGCCCACCGCCTGCACTACGGCGCTGACGCCGCTGTTGCGCACGCAGAAGCGCTCGCCGGCCATACCGCGAATGAACGCCTCGCCGCCCGTCGCCCCGTAAAACGCCACGTTGCCGATGATGACGTTCTCGCTCGGCACGAACGTCGATCCCGGCGGCGGCACGACGACGATGCGCCCGCCCGACAGCCCCTTGCCGACGTAATCGTTGGCGTCGCCTTCCAGCGTGAGCGTGATCCCCGGCGGTACGAACGCCCCGAAACTCTGGCCCGCCGAGCCGTGGAAGCGGAGCCGAATCGTGTCGTCCGGCAGCCCTTTCGCCCCGTAGCGCTTCGTCACCTCGCTGCCGAGGATGGTGCCGACAACGCGATTCGTGTTGCGAATGGGCCAGGTTCCTTCCACGGTTTCGCCGCGTTCCAGCGCTCGATTGCAGTAGGGCAGCAGCGTCGTCATGTCCAGCGACTTCTCAAGCTCGTGGTCCTGCGCGGATTGGCAGAAACGGCCAACCGTGTCTGGCACGTCGGGGCGGAAGAAGATCGGTCCCAGGTCCAGCCCCTTCGCCTTGTAGAAGTCGAGGGCCGACGACGTTTCCAGCAGATCGGTGCGGCCGACGAGGTCAGTCAGTTTGCGGACGCCGAGCTGCGCCATCAACTCGCGCACTTCCTGGGCGATGAAACGCATGAAGTTGACGGCGTGTTCCGGCTTGCCGGCGAACTTGGCCCGTAACTTCGGATCCTGCGTCGCCACGCCCACCGGGCAGGTGTTCAGATGACAGACGCGCATCATGATGCAACCCAGAGACACCAGCGGCGCCGTCGCGAAGCCGAACTCCTCCGCGCCGAGCAGCGCGCCGATAACCACGTCGCGCCCCGTCTTCAGCTGGCCATCCACCTCGACGACGATACGGCTGCGCAGATCGTTGAGCAGCAGCGTCTGGTGCGTCTCGGCCAGGCCCATTTCCCACGGAGCGCCGGCGTGCTTGATGCTCGTCAACGGCGAGGCGCCCGTGCCGCCGTCGTGGCCGCTAATGAGTACCACATCCGCGTGCGCCTTGGCCACGCCCGCTGCGATGGTGCCGACGCCAACCTCCGCGACCAGCTTGACACTGATGCGGGCGGCGCGGTTACTGTTCTTCAGATCGTGGATCAGTTCCGCCAGGTCTTCGATCGAGTAAATGTCGTGGTGCGGCGGCGGGGAGATCAGGCCGACGCCCGGCGTCGAGTGCCGCACCTTGGCGATCCACGGGTACACCTTGCTGCCCGGTAGCTGCCCGCCCTCGCCCGGCTTGGCGCCCTGCGCCATCTTGATCTGCAATTCCTTGGCGCTGACGAGATAACTGCTGGTGACACCGAAGCGGCCGCTGGCCACCTGCTTGATGGCGCTGTTCTTCGAGTCGCCCAGCTCGTTGGTCCAGACGTAGCGCTCCGGGTCTTCGCCGCCCTCGCCGGTGTTGCTCTTGCCGCCGATGCGGTTCATGGCGATGGCCATCGTCTCGTGCGCCTCCTGGCTGATCGAGCCGTAGGACATCGCGCCGGACTTGAAGCGCTTCATGATCGATTCGACCGACTCGACCTCGTCGAGCGGCACCGGTGTGTCGGACAGCTTGAGTTCGAAAAGGCCGCGCAGCGTACACAGCCGCTTCGACACGTCGTTGACGACCTTGCTGTACTGCTGAAAGACCTTGTAATCCCCGGTGCGCACCGCGTATTGCAGCTTGTGGACCGTCTCGGGGTTGAAGAGGTGGTACTCGCCCTCCTTGCGATACTGGTACTGCCCGCCCACGTTGAGGGTGGCGCCGTTGAACTTGCGTGCGGGAAATGCCTGCTCGTGCCGTGCTTGCACGTCGGCGGCGATGGCGTCGAGGCCGATGCCGGACAGGCGCGACGAGGTCCAGGTGAAGTAGCGGTCGATCACGTCTTCGTTCAGGCCGATGGCCTCGAAGATCTGGGCGCCGCAGTAACTGGCGGCCGTCGAGATGCCCATCTTCGACATGACCTTCGACACGCCCTTCGTGATCGCCTTGATGTAGTTGCCGACGGCCTTTTCGTGGTTGATGCCGGGCAGATCGCCTTCGCGGATCATGTCGTCGAACGTCTCGAACGCCAGGTACGGGTTGATGGCCCCGGCGCCGTAGCCGATCAGCAGGGCGAAGTGATGCACTTCGCGCGGCGAGCCGCTCTCCAGCACCAGGCCGACCTTGGTCCGCGCCCCGGTGCGGATCAGGTGATGATGCACCGCGGCCACCGCCAGCAGCGCCGGGATGGCGGCCTTGTCGGGGTCGATGCCGCGGTCAGACAGGATGATGAAATCACAACGATCGGCGACGGCCTTGTCCACCTCGTGGAAAATCCCTTCGAGGGAGCGCTCCATGCCCTTGTGGCCGGACTGGACGGGATAAAGCGTCGAGATCGTCGCCGATTTGAAGGCGCCGGGGCCGAAGGTGCCGTCGAGGTGGCGCAGCTTGTCGAGCTGGTCGTTGTTGAGGATCGGCGTCTTGAGCGTGACTTGCCGGGCGGAGCGCGGCGCCGGTTCGAGGAGGTTGCCCTCACCGCCGATGGTCGTCTCCATCGACATGATGATGTCTTCGCGGATGCCGTCCACCGGCGGGTTGGTCACCTGCGCGAACAGTTGTTTGAAGTAGTTGTACAGCAGCTGCGGCTTGTCCGAGAGGACGGCGAGGGCGGCGTCATTGCCCATCGAGCCGACCGCCTCGTTGCCGTCACGCGCCATCGGCGCCATCAGGATGCTGAGGTCTTCCGACGTGTAGCCGAACGCCCGCTGCCGCTGCAACACCGTCTTGTGGTCCGGCTCGTAGCCGCGCGGCCCATCCGGCAACAGCTCCAGCGGGACGAGGTGTTTGCGCACCCATTCGCCGTAGGGCTGCGCCGTCGCCAGCTGTTGCTTCAGCTCCTCGTCGTCGATGATGCGGCCCTGTTCGAGATCGACGAGCAGCATTTTTCCCGGTTGCAAGCGGCACTTGCGCGCGATGCGCTCCGGCGGGATGTCGAGGACGCCGACCTCGGACGCCATGATGACCAGGCCATCCTTGGTGACATAGTAGCGCGACGGCCTTAGCCCATTGCGGTCCAGCGAGGCGCCGATGCGGATGCCGTCGGTGAAGGCCATCGACGCCGGGCCGTCCCACGGCTCCATAAGCGAGGAGTGAAACTCATAGAAGGACTTCTTCTCCGCCGACATGGTCGGATCGCCGCCCCACGGTTCGGGGATCATCATCATCATGACATGCGCCAGCGGCCGGCCGGCGAGAACCAGCAATTCCAGCACGTTGTCGAACATCGCCGAGTCGCTGCCGGTCTGATCGACGATCGGCAGCAGCTTCTTCAGATCGTCGCCGAACAGGCCGGAGGCAAACAGGCTCTCGCGCGCCGTCATCCAGTTGACGTTGCCGCGCAGCGTATTGATCTCGCCGTTGTGCGCCAGGTAGCGATACGGATGGGCGCGCATCCAGTTGGGGAACGTATTCGTGCTGAAGCGCGAGTGGACCAGCGCCAGCGCCGATTCCAGCGCCTCGTCCTTGAGGTCGGGGTAAAACTTGTCCACTTGGTCGGCGTTGAGCATGCCCTTGTAAATGAGCGTCTTGCAGGACAGGCTCGGCAGGTAGAACATGCGCGCCTGCCGCAGCGAACTCTTGCGCACGTCATTCTCGGCGCGGCGGCGGATGACGAATAACTTGCGCTCGAAGGCGAGGCCGTCGCGCGGCCCAGCGTCGCGGCGGTAGCCGATGAACACCTGCCGCACAACCGGCTGCCCCGACTTCGCCGTCGGCCCAAGCGAAGAGTTATCCGTCGGCACGTCGCGCCAGCCGAGCAGCTCCTGCCCTTCTTCGCGGATGACGCGCGCCAGGATCGACTCGCAATCCTTGCGGTCGTCGGCGCTGGTGGGCAGGAAGACGCAGCCGACGGCGTAGTCGCCCGGCGCCGGCAGGCGGATGCCGAGGCGCTCGCACTCGCGCAGGAAGAAGCGGTGCGGCGTCTGCACGAGGATGCCGGCGCCGTCGCCGGTGTTCTTCTCGCAGCCGCAGGCGCCGCGGTGTTCGAGGTTGAGCAGCACCTGCAAGGCGTCGCTGACGACCTGGTGCGATTTGCGATTTTTGAGGTCCGCAATGAAGCCGACGCCGCACGAATCGTGTTCGTGGAGCGGGTCGTAAAGGCCCTGCTTGCCGGGAGGAAGATAAGGTTCGTTCATGTCACTACCTCTTGATCGTGTCTCCGTTTGTCGCTTGCGGCTTAGCGGTCGTGCCCCGCTAATCCGCAAGCGGCGAACGAGCGCGGCTAAACGACATTTCGCGCCTTTTTTCGGCCGCGCTTGTCATGGCCGTTGCGCGACGGCTCAGGGACGTGACCGCTCTCGCGCAGGAAATCGAGGAAACGCTGGGCGACAGGACCGAGCTTATGGCGCTTGCCCTGGACGATGCCCAGCGGCCGCACGAAGCCGCCACCGTGCAACGGCCGCGCCGCCAGCACGCCGGCCTGGACCTCGCGGCGCACGGTCGGTTCGGGCAACAGGGCGATGCCGAGACCGTCGGCCACAGCCTGCTTGATGGTCTGCGTATTGTCGAACGCCGCCTCTTCGCGGACCTTGACGCCATGCTCGCGCAGGAAGCGTTCAATCTCCTGGCGGATGACCAACCCACGCTCGAAGTGGATGTACTTGGCGCCGTCCAGCTGTGCTGGGCGCACCGACGCGAGGCTGGCGAAGGGATGATTGGCGGCGCAGACGACGACCATGTCTTCGTCGCGCCAGGGGACGACGACCAGGCCGCGCGTTTTGCGCGGAAAGGAGACGAGGCCGAAGTCGGTGGTGCCCTCGCGCACCTTTTCGTAGACGCGATCGGGATGCAGATATTCGACGTGCACGTCGGCGTTCGGCTCGACCGCCCTGAAGCGCTCGATGTACTGGCCCATGTCGCCGAGACCGACGGAATAGATGGCGGCGACGCGCACGCTGGCAGCCATCTCGGTCCGCGCGTCGCGGATGGACGCTTCCAGCTCAAGGTATTGCTCGACGAGGACGTTGCAGCCCTCGTAGTATTTCTGGCCGAGGGCCGTGAGCCGCAACGGCCGGGGATGGCGCACAATCAGCTGGGTGCCGAGCTTCTTTTCGAGCTGGGCGACGATATGGCTGGCCGCCGACTGCGACAGGTCATTGGCGGCCGCCGCCTCGGAGAAGCTCCGGCAGCGCGCGATGTCACAGAACACTTTGAGTGCTTCGAATTGCATAGGGAAAATGATATCATTCGCTTCTCTCATGTAAAGGCCGGTCTATATGAATAATTTTCATCGTCCGAATAAGAGCCGCGCACGCAGTAAGCGGTGCGAAACCCGCTTACTACGTGCGCGGCTCCTTACCGAATAAGAGCCGCGCACGCAGTAAGCGGTGCGAAACCCGCTTACTACGTGCGCGGCTCCT
>JBBQPD010000182.1:0-8925 GCA_038331535.1 Gemmatales bacterium
GGCCACGACCCGTGTGGGTGGGGCCCGCGGCCCCCCCGGCCCCCTTTTGGGGGGGCGGCCCCCGGGACAAACCTAAACGGCATGTCCTACCGTTCGACGAACGGTATTGCCGCTAAGCCGCAAGCGGCAACAATCCCCGAAAATCCGCACACCAGCCATTTGACTTCGTCGTCCGGACATGATAACCCTAGTACCCATCGTAACGGCCGCGGGGACGACGGCCGAACCAGTCGCACGAACACCAGCTGCGAACGCGGCCCGACGGGACGGGTTGTGCCTAACCCACCTTCGGCGCCGGTTCGTTGAGGACTCCATCGGATGAACGAGCACGTCGCGGGACAGCCGGGCGATAGAGGGAGCGGGTACACCACGGGGCAGCCAGCCGGGACGCTGATGACCAGCCCCAACGAGCCTACCAAAAACGAGATGATCCTGTTCAGAGCGAGTTTCTTGACGCTCATTGCCGCCGGCATGGGCTTCGCCATCCGCAACGCCATCCTGAGCGAGTGGGGCAAGAAATTCAGCTTCACCCAAACCGAATTGGGCGAGATCACCGGCGGAGGTTTATCTGGTTTCTGTCTCGGTATCTTCCTGTTCAGCTTCCTGACCGACCGCATCGGTTACGGCTGGGTGATGGTGGCGGCGTTCGTTCTGCATCTGGGCTCGGCTTTGCTGACGCTGGCTGCCTCTCCCGAAATTAATCCCTACACCACGTACGCCAACAAGCACATGGCCAGTTCGTGTTTGTATTGGGGATCCTTCATTTTCTCGATGGCTAACGGCACGTGCGAGGCGGTCATCAACCCACTGACCGCGACGTTGTTCTCGCGCAACAAAACCCACTGGCTGAATATCCTCCACGCCGGCTGGCCGGGCGGCCTGATTCTCGGCGCCCTGCTGGGCGTCATCTTCGTGCAGTTCAACGCCCCCTGGGAGATCCAGATCGCGACGTTCATCGTGCCGACGTTGCTGTATGGTGCCATGATGATCGGGCGTAAATTCCCCCGCTCCGAAGCGAGCGCCGCAGGCGTGTCGCTGGGAAAGATGCTCCTGGAGTTCGTCTCCCCTGTCCTGATTGTCCTGCTGCTGCTGCACGCCCTGGTCGGCTCCGTCGAGTTGGGCACTGACAGCTGGATCAGCAACATCACCGGCACGATCATGGACAGCAAAACGCTCGGTCTTTTTCTGTTCATCTGGACGTCTGGCCTGATGTTCATCCTCCGCTTTTTCGCGGGGCCGATCGTCCACCGCATTTCACCGCTGGGCCTGCTCTTCTTTAGTGCCTTGTTAGGCTGCTCCGGCCTGCTGATGCTGGGCGCCTCGTTCAAC
The DNA here is from genome assembly GCA_038331535.1 of Gemmatales bacterium. Taxonomy (GTDB): domain Bacteria; phylum Planctomycetota; class Planctomycetia; order Gemmatales; family Gemmataceae; genus JBBQPD01. Next base: position 1,330 of record JBBQPD010000182.1, read on the forward strand.
AACTCGGTCGGCGTCTGCGTGATCGCGGCGACGGTGTACGGCTTCGGCAAGACGTTCCTCTGGCCGACGATGCTGGGCGTTGTGTCCGAACGCTATCCCAAGGGCGGCGCGATCACGTTGGGCGTGGTCGGCGGCGTCGGCATGCTCTCCGCGGGCTTTCTCGGCGGGCCGGGCATTGGCTACGGCCAGGACTACGCGGCGGTGCGCCAGCTCAAGGAGACCAGTCCCGACGCGTATGGGCGCTACAAGGCGGACTCGGAGGACGGATTCCTGTTCTTTCCCAAGATTTCGGGCCTGGACAACAGCAAGAAAGCCGTCCTGACCGATAACGGCAAGGAACTGCAGGCGGACATCGCCAAGCTGGAAAAGTCGGGCAAGAAGCTGAGCGACGACAAGAAGCTCGACGAGCTCAACACTTGGTGGCAGTCGGCGAAGGAATACGCCGACAAGGACAAGGGGCCGGTGATGGAAGCCAATCTGCACGGCGGCAAACAAGCGCTGACCTGGACGGCCGGCATCCCGGCGGTCATGGCAGTAGGCTACCTGTTGTTGATCGTCTACTTCCGTCTCAAGGGCGGCTACAAGGCCCAAGTGCTGACCGGCCACGCCGCCGAGGACGAGAAGTTCACCGGCGGCACCGAGGGACCGGGCGAGGGATGACAGGGTGACAGGGTGACAGGGTGACAGGGTGACCAAAACCCGATTTGGTCACCTTGTCACCCTGTCACCCTGTCACCGCTACTTTCTCTATAATCCCTCTTTAAGCGGGTAACACGACCCGGAAGAGGGGGCAATCATGGCCGGAGCGCGGACGTTCATCTTTCTCGGCACCGGCACGTCGGTCGGCGTGCCGATGATCGGCTGCGATTGCAGTGTCTGCCGTTCGACGAACCCACGCAACCAGCGCTACCGCTGCTCCGTGCTCATCCGCCTGCCGCAGGGCAACATCCTCATCGATACGACGCCCGAACTGCGGCTACAACTGCTGCGCGAACACATCGGCGTCGTCCACGCGGTCTTCTATACGCACTACCACGCCGACCATCTCTACGGTCTCGACGACCTGCGGCCAGTGCCGCGCCTGCTCGGCGGACCGGTGCCGCTCTACTGCAACGGCGAGACCGAAGGCAAGATCCGCTCCGCCTTTCCCTACGCCTTCGGTCCCGAGGCCGAGGGGCTGTCAGCCGGCATGATCCCGAAGCTGACCTTCAAGCGCATCACCGGCGAGCCGTTCACCGTCCTCGGCGAAACGGTGGTGCCGGTGCCGTTGCAACACGCCCATTTCGATGTGCTCGGCTTCCGCATCGCCGACGTGGCCTACTGCACCGACGTGAGCAAGATTCCGCCCGACAGCATGGCCCGCCTGCAAGGGCTGCGCGTCCTCATCCTCGACGCCCTGCGCTACAAGCCGCACCCCGCCCACTTCGGCCTCAACGAGGCGCTGGAGGTGATCGAGAAACTCAAGCCGGAGCGCGCCTACCTGACGCATATGTGCCACGACCTCGATCACGACATCGTCAGCCGCGAGCTGCCGCCCAACGTCGAGCTGGCTTATGATGGCTTGCGGTTCGAGTTTTGAGGAGGCCGCCCATGATTGCAATCCCTCCCGATCTGCAAGGTCGCTTGCGAGAGCATCACCAGGAACACGTCCTGGCCGGCTGGGACGCGCTGACTGAAGGCGAACGGCACGATTTGCTGAGGCAACTCTCCGCCCTCGATCTGGAAGAGCTGCGCCGCCTCTACGCCGGCCGCGAAGCGACGTTTCCGCTGCCGGAGTCCGAGCGCATCAAGCCGGCGCCGATCGTGACGCGCGGCGGTCCCGACGACACGGCGACACGAGCGCACGGCGAAGAAGCGCTGCGCAAGGGCGAGGTCGCGGTCCTGCTCGTCGCGGGAGGCCAGGGCAGCCGGCTCGGCTTCGAGCAGCCCAAGGGCATGTTTCCCGTCGGCCCCGTGACGGACAAGAGCCTGTTCCAGCTCCACGCCGAAAAGGTGCTGGCCCTGGATCGCCGCTACCAGGTACAGATCCCGTTTCTCATCATGACCAGCCCGGCGACGGACGCCGAGACGCGCCGTTATTTCGCCGAGAATCGTTACTTCGGCCTGCCTGCCGACGACGTCTGGTTCTTTGTCCAGGGCACGATGCCGGCGCTCGAGCTGGCGACCGGCCGGCTGCTGCTGGAGAAGCCGGGCCGCTTGTTCCTCAGCCCCGACGGCCACGGCGGCAGCCTGACGGCGCTGGCCGACAGCGGCTTGCTCGAACGCCTGCGCCAGCGCGGCGTCCGGCACCTGTTCTACTTCCAGGTCGATAACCCGCTCGTGAAGATCGCCGATCCCGTCTTCCTCGGCCATCATCTGTCGCGACGGTCGGAGGCGTCGTCGAAGGTGGTGCCGAAGCTCGGGCCGACCGACAAGCTCGGCAACATCGTGCAGGTGGACGGCCGCTGCACCATCATCGAGTATTCTGATTTGCCACCGGAGCTGGGTCAGGAGACGGACGAGAACGGCCGGCTGCGGCTCTGGTCCGGCAGCCCGGCCATCCACATCTTCGACGTGGACTTTCTCGGTCGCGTTACGCACGGGGCGGACCGCATCCCGTTTCACCTGGCGCGCAAGAAGGTGCCGCACGTCGAGGACGCGGAGCCGCAGACGGAGAACGCCCTGAAGTTCGAGCGCTTCATCTTCGACGTGCTGCCGCTGGCCAAGCGCTGGGCGGTGGTCGAGGCGGACCGAGACGAAGAGTTCGCCCCGCTGAAGAACGCGGAGGGGGCCGATTCCCCCACGGCGGTGAAGCAGGCGCTCAGCGATCTGGCGGCAAAATGGCTCGAGTCGGCCGGAATCAAGGTGCCGCGCCGCGCCGATGGTACGTGTGCCGTGGCGCTGGAAGTTTCGCCCCTGTTCGCCCTGGACGCCGAGGAGTTCGCGGCCCGCGTCGAGCGCACGACGGTCATCGACGGGCCGCGTTATTTCGAGTGAGATTGGGCGATTCGCGAAACGATCAACAGGACAGGATGCCAGGGATGCTCCACGCAATGATCATGGCCGGCGGCGGCGGCACGCGCTTCTGGCCGCGCAGCCGTCAGCGCCGGCCCAAGCAGTTCTTGACGCTCAGCGGCGACCGCTCGCTGCTTCAGCTGGCGCTCGATCGCGTCGAGGCGCTGGCGCCGCCGGAGCGCACCTGGGTCATCACCGGCGCGGCCTATGTCGAGGAAACGCTGACCCAGTTGCCGTCACTCTCGGCGGACCGCGTCGTCGGCGAGCCGGTCGGCCGCGACACCGCGCCGTGCATTGGCCTGGGTGCCGCTCTCGTGCTGCGCGAGGATCCCGACGCCGTGATGATCGTCACGCCGGCCGATCACGTCATCGAGCCGGTGCAGGAGTTTCGCCGTGCCGCCCACGTCGCCGCCCTCATGGCCGAGGAGCATCCGGCGGCCCTCGTGACCTTCGGCATCCCGCCGCAGTATCCCGCCGTCGGCTATGGCTACGTCCAGCGCGGCGCAGAGGCGGCGAACCGGCAGGGCATCGGCGTCTATCGCGTCAAGGCGTTCAAGGAAAAGCCGAAGGCCGACGCCGCCGAGCGCTACGTCGCGTCTGGCGAATACTACTGGAACAGCGGCATCTTCGTCTGGCGGGCGGCGGCGCTGCTGGCGGAGCTGCGCACGCACAAGCCGGCCCTGTACGACGCCGTGGGCCGGATTGCCGACGCCTGGCCGACGCCGCACCGCACAGAGGTTCTCCAAACCGAATATGAGACGATGGAGCGGGTCAGCATCGACTTTGCCGTAATGGAACACGCCGCCGAGGTGCTGGTCGTGCAGGCGCCGTATCGCTGGGACGACGTCGGTAGCTGGCTGGCCATGGAACGGCTAAACGCCCAGGATGCCGACCATAATACGATCCAGGCCATCCACGCCGGCATCGACACCACGGGCTGCGTCGTGGTCGGCGACGGCCGGCTTATCGCCACCATCGGCGTGAAAGACCTGCTGATCGTGCAGGACGGCGACGCCACGCTGATCGCCGACCGCAAGGAGGAGGCCGCCGTCAAGCAGCTGGTGGACCTCCTGAAGCAGAAGGGACTGGGCCGATACCTGTGAGCGCCGCCAAGCGACTTCTGGGAGTGGACTACGGGCAGGTGCGTGTCGGCCTGGCGGTGAGCGACCCCGACCGCAAGTTCTCGTTCCCGCTGACAACCTACGAACGGAAAGGCGCCGAGCGCGACGCCGTGTATTTCCGCTCGCTGGTGTCTCAAGAAGAAATCGCTGGTCTTGTCGTCGGGCTGCCGGTGCATCTCGACGGCCGCGAGGGCGAGAAAGCCGTGGAGGCGCGGGCGTTCGGCGCCTGGCTGTTAGTGGCGACGGGGCTGCCCGTTGTTTTCTACGACGAGCGCTTCACGACGGTGCAGGCCGAGGCGGCGCTGTGGGAGGCGGGGCTGACGCACAAGAAGCGCAAGTCGCGGCGCGACATGGTGGCCGCGCAGATTCTATTGCAGACGTATCTCGACGCCGGCTGTCCGGCGGAGGCGCCGCCAGGGGCGCTGGATGCGGGTGAATAATCGTTAATCGGTTGTTGTTTATTGAGCTTCAAGCCTTGAGCCGCATAGCATCTGTCCCTCCGCTCGTGCGCGGTCGGCGTTAGGGAACCAGAAAAAGCTGACAGCTATTAGCTGATAGCTGTCAGCTTTTACCTTCAAATGGTCGTGGTCCGTAGGATTTAGACAACCTGACGATCGATAAACAATGCAACTTTGGGAGGGAAACGCATGCAAATGACCATCTTCGCGTGTTTCGCCGCGCTCTTTTTGCTGCCCGCCGCGGTCAGCGCCCAGAAGCCGGCGGACCTGCTCGAAAAGAAAACCTACACCGACGCCGCCGGCAAGACGCTGTCCTATCGTCTGCTCAAGCCGGACGACTACGACCCGAAGCAGAGCTACCCTCTCGTCGTCTTCCTGCACGGCGCCGGCGAGCGCGGCACCGACAACACGGCCCAGCTCGTCCACGGCGTCAAGGAGTTCGCCAAGGCGGAGACGCGCAAGCAGTATCCCTGTTTCCTGATCGCGCCGCAGTGCCCCAATGGCGCCAAGTGGTGCGAGGTGGATTGGGGCGCCGACACGCACGTCATGCCGAAGGAGCCGAGCGAGCCGGCCCGGCTGACGCTGGAATTGATCGCGGCGCTGCAAAAGGAATATCGCATCGACCCGAAACGCATCTATCTCACCGGCCTGTCGATGGGCGGCTACGGGACGTGGGATCTGATCGCACGGCGGCCGGAGCTATTCGCCGCGGCGGTGCCAGTGTGCGGCGGGGCCGATGAGACGACGGCGGCCACGCTCGCCAAGATTCCCGTCTGGGCGTTTCACGGCGACCAGGACGGCGCCGTCAAGGTGAGCCGGTCGCGCAACATGATCGCGGCGCTGAAGAAGGCCGGCGGCGCGCCCAAGTACACGGAGTATGCCGGCGTCGGCCATAATTCGTGGGACAAGGCTTATGCCGACGCCGAAATGATGAAATGGCTGTTCGATCAGAAACGATAGTTGTTTACGTTTCGCGCGAAACGCAAACGATTTCCGAACTGTCACATCGACAGGGATTCCACTTCGGCCCGTCGGTCCTGGGGGAGTGCGTCGCGGGCAACCTCGACCGCGGCGCGCGCGGCCTGAAAGGCCGCAACGACTTCTGCCAGGCGGTCGGCGCTGGGCCAGTCGGCCCCATCCAGCGTTGCACAGCCTTTTTCCCATGCCGCCGCGGTCCACGGAGCCGTCTTGTCGTCGGCGATTCGCGACCATTCCAGGAGCACCAGGGCAACGTTCGTGACGACCGAGGCCACGGTTCGCAGGTCTCGTCGTGCCGTTTCCAGCCGGGCCAGCGCAGCGCGGTAAGCACTCACGAGGTCGTTGGGCGAGGACATGAACCTTGTTCCTGGAGTAGCGGATTCCGGTCGCGACATCGGGGAATTCTGCCGCGCTGGAAATCTGAATTCAAGTAGGAGCAGAGGAATTATAGAGGTTTGCTGAAGGCCGTTGATGGCAGATCGCTCTCTCTACGAACGTGGACGGACCTTCGGCGCCTTCCGTCTCCGGCCGCCGTAACAGCACGATCAGGGCCGCCATCAGCAACAGGTTGGCCCAGACGTAGACGCCGTAAGTCTGCGCCGACTTGGCGAACTCTTTATCGAGCAGGGTGGTACTGGTCGATTCGATCAGCAGCGTCGCCAGCGCGAGTGTGCCGATCAGGTAATTGCGCAGCCCCGCCGCCGGTGCGCACGCCGCCAGGTAGTAGCAGAGCACGGCGAACGGCAACATCAGCGTGACACAATGGTGCTTCCACGTGCGCTCGCTGAACAGCAGCATCCCCAGCACGATGAGCGAAAACTCGGCCGCCAGCCGCCAGCCCTGGCGCGGCTGTGTCGGGGTACGGCAACACCAGACGACGCCGAGCGCGAACAGCCCCATGCAGCCCTTCAACAGCCAGCGCACCAACGACGGATCGAGGCTCAGCACGTTGTCCCAGTCGGTCGGCGTGTAGACGTTGCCTTCGTAATGCGAAACCGACGGGCTGTGAGTCAGCATGCGATACGCCAGGCCGGGCAGCGACTGGTTGTTTTGCTCGGTCCAGACCTTCCCCTCGACGACGAAGGGGTGGACCATCTCCTTGTACCAGCTTGTGAGCTGGTGCTGATTGTCGTCCCAGCCGAGGAAGACGGCGGGCACGAAGCCGGGCCAGAGGAAGAGGGCGAGACCGGCGACGGTGCCGGCAAGCGTCTTCCAGGCCCGCTTCCACACGAAATACGGCAGAAACAGCGCGGGCGTGACCTTGCAGGCGATGGCCAGGGCGAGGACGACGCCGGCCAGCAGGTCGTGACCGCGGCGGTAGGCGGTCAGAGCGGCGACGACGAGGAAGAGGATGAACAGGTTGACGTTGCCGTGTTGCAGGTCGCCGAGGATGGGCCGCAGGCTGAGCAGCACGGCGAGCGCCTGCGCCCAGGCGGGAAAGGGCCGATCCTCCGGCGCGATGAGCCGGAAGACCCAGAGCAGCGACAACAGGGCGAGGCCGACCTTGACGTAAAACCAGACGAGCGCGGCGGGCAGCGACGGCAGCTTGACGAGCGGATAGAGCAGCACGGCCATGACGGGCGGATTGGGATACTGGTACTGCGCCGAGATGTCCACGTTATCATCGACCGCCTTGAGGATCTGCTGCTGCCAGCGGAGGATGGCCGAGCGATTGTGGACCGCCTTGGCACCGTAGGAAATGCTCACGCCGACGAAGACGAGCAGCAGGGCCAGCAGGAACCAGCGCCGGCCGCGGACTTCGAGAGCGGGCGTGAGGACGGGATTGCTCATGACGGCGCTTCCCTGCGCGGAGTGTGGGCGACTGCCCAATCTACCGGACCAGCCGCGCACGGGCAAGGCGAGGTTGGGGCTGCCTTCAGACTGGGCACCTGGGGCGGCTGCTAAGAGTCTGTCCCAGAAGTAGGATTTACGAGCCGCGACCGTTAGGGAGCGTTAGAGGTACGCCGCGAAAAGCGCTCCCTAACGGTCGCGGCTCGTAGATAAAGACCCCTTCTGGGACAGACTCTAAGGGTGCGTTTCATTTC
>JBBQPD010000183.1:0-8920 GCA_038331535.1 Gemmatales bacterium
ACCTGCGGTTCCTGGCCGGCGTCGCGCTGGAGGTCACGCGCGACCATCAGGCTGAACAGCTGCTCGCTGCCACCGAGTTCCACGTCGGCCTTGATCTCGACGCTGTCGTGGCCCTGCATCAGAGGGTAGAGGCATTCGTGCAAGTAAATGGGCGTGCCGGCCTCGCGCCGCTTGGTGAAGTCGTCGCGTTCCAGCATGCGCTGCATGGTGATCTTGCTGGTCAGTGCCAGCACGTCGAGGAACGTGAACTTGCCGAACCAGTCGCCGTTGCGGTGGACTTCCGTCTTTTCGATGTCGATGACCTTGCTGACCTGTTTGAGGTAGTCGGCAGCATTGATCTCGACCTGCTCCGGGGTCAAGCGGGCGCGCGTCTGATCGCGGCCGCTCGGGTCGCCGACGAGGGCGGTGTAGTTGCCGATGATAAGCACGGCCTGATGGCCGAGTTCCTGAAAGAGACGCAGCTTGCGCAGCGGCACCGTATGGCCGAGGTGAACATCGATGCCCGTGGGGTCGATGCCGTACTTGATGCGCAGCGGCTTGCCGGTCTTGACGCTGCGTTCGAGCTTCTTGACCAGCTCGTCCTCCGGCGCGATCTGCTCGGCGCCGCGGCGGATCAGGGCGAGTTGTTCGGCGACGGGTTTCACGATGGCCTCCAACGAAATCACGCGGACTGCCGCACAGGAGTCGCTGGATGGTTCGGCTGGGAAGCGGCCGTGACTTCGACCTCATGGATTCCTTCGACCAAGTCCGCACGAAACAGCGCGATGATTTCGTTGTTCCGCGCCTCGTGGCTGACCACTGCGATGAATCCAGCGGCATCGACACGAATTTCGTGACCGCGCACCTTGATCGATTCGCCCGTTTTTCTCAATACGACGAACGTACGCAAACTCTCATGCCTCGCGGAGTTCAAGCCACTCGCATCGGAACATAAGTCGAGTTCAAGGAGGGGCTTCTCGACCTTCAGCACCGAGTGGTTGCGGATTTCTGGTCCAGCAACATCTGCATAGTCGAAGACAATTTCTCCGACATCAAGGGTGGGTTCATTGACGAGAGTGTTACAGGGCACCGGTCACCTCACTTCACGAGGATGGGATGCTGGGCAAGCATCGTGTCATTGTACCAAAACTGCACCTCGTACAACCCGGATTGAGGAAAGGGCAGGTTTTTGAATCGCCATGTCAAGGATTGAACCGAGAGTGGGTTATTAGCGAGATTGATCGTCATATTTGGCGACTGAAACACTCGGCGGTCCGAATCGGCATGATGGAGTTCAATTCGTCCCTGTCCGGGACCACGGCATCCCGTGAACTGCAAGAAAACACAGCATTCCTGCAAGAGGTAGGGAGGCGCGGCGTCATTCTCGCGCAGCAGATGGTTGACCAAACCGAGCAGGGATTTGGAATGGACCTTCGCCGGATCCTTCACGACGTTTTCGCAGACGATCGTGTAGCGGACTACAGGGACCAGAGTGTTCATGCTTGGCGTCTCTCTATGAATACATCTCGAAACGCCCCGGTGCCTCGAACGCCTGATGGTGATGAAAAGTTCACGCGGACTTCCTGATCTCGACAGGAGTCTCTCCCTCGAAAACTCCTTCGACTTCATCGGCCGGAAACTGAACGACCTTATCGATCTTTTCCCCATCGACGATGATGACCGAAATGGAGCCGTCACTCTCGGCCTGGACGAACTGGGCGCGAACGGTAATTGGATAATCGTTCTTGCGGCGAACGATGAACCAGTGAAACGATTCTTTGCCGAGGCGCTCTTCCAGTCTCACCTCGGTTGGAATGAATTCCCCAAGGAAAAGTTCGCCGCTTTCGTGCTCGATTGAATGACTCACGGTGTACCTCATTTCGCGAGAATGGGCTGCTGGGCGACCATAGCGCCATTGTACCAGAACTGCACATCGTACAATCCAGGCCGGGGCAACGAGCAATCGCGAATGCGAATCGACAGTCCCTGCACTACCAAGGGATCGGTCGAGAACGCTAACTTCAGCGTTCTCGACCGATGAACGACTTGCTCGGACTCGGCATGGCGAATTTCGACCCGCCCCTGGCCCGCGCCTCGACAACCCGCAATTTGCATGAAAACGTGGAAATCAGCATAACTTAGAGTCTGTCCCAGAAGGGGTCTTTATCTACGAGCCGCGACCGTTAGGGAGCGCTTTTCGCGGCGTACCTCTAACGCTCCCTAACGGTCGCGGCTCGTAAATCCTACTTCTGGGACAGACTCTTAGAGGAAACGGCCCGTCTGATGGGCGGGGCAGGTGGCCTATCAAGCCGATAAGCGACGTCGAGTGTACCCGCTTCGCGTCTCGGACAACTTTCTCGCAAACGACGAGATAGCGCACGACGGGGACAAGCATGTTCATGTGATCTTTCCTCTCACGAATACATCTGCCACCGCCCCACCGCCTCGAACGCCTGCTTGTGATGCTCAATTCGTGGCTCGCGCTGCCCGGCGGGCCAGGAGATCGCCAGCACGTCGAACCGCGCCGCGCGATCGAGGAGCCTTTTCTGTTGGAGGAAATGGAGCGCCAGATTCGTCAAGCGCTTTTGTTTGACGGCATCGACGGAACCGGCGGGGCGTTCGGCGTCGTCGTTGCCCGTCGAACGCACTTCGACGAAGACGATACAGTCGCCGTCGAGTGCGACGATGTCGAGTTCGCCGAGGGGGCAGGAATAGTTGCGTGCGAGGAGACGACATCCTTGCCGGCGTAAATAGCGAGCGGCGGCGCGTTCGGAGCGATTGCCGAACCAGCGCCGCCACCAGGGTTTGCGGGCGGGAGAGACGGACATGAGGGCGCCCACTTCTGCGCCGCTTGCGGCTTGGCGGGAGGAACCGCTAAGCCGCAAGCGGCGAGCCATCACACCTTGGGCTGCTCGGCTGGGGCCGGCGCCGGCGACGCCGCCGCGGCGGCTGCGGCCTTGGCTGCGGCCGCCGCCTTGCCCTTCTTCGTGTTGTCGGCGGCTCCCTTGATCTTGCGTTCGCGCAAGCGCGTCGCCTTGCCGACGCGGTCGCGCAGGTAATAGAGCTTGGCCCGGCGGACAACGCCGGTGCGCTTGACTTCGATGGTCGCGATGCGCGGCGAATGCAGCGGGAACTGCCGTTCCACGCCTTCGCCCTGCACGATGCGGCGCACCGTGAACATCTCGCGCAGTCCGTCGCCCTTGCGGCTGATAACGGTGCCGCTAAAGATTTGGATGCGTTCTTTCTGCCCTTCGAGAATGCGCAGGTGGACGTCCACCGTGTCGCCGATCTCGAAAGCGGCCACCTTTGCTTTGACGCCCGCGTCCTCAACCAGCTGCATCAACCGATTCTTCATGGCTCTCACCTTCCTTTGCCGTCGTCGAATTATCGTTCGCTGTCCGGCCCGCGCTGCGAGCCTGGGATTGTTCCTGTCGCCAGCGGGCGACCGCCTGGTGATCGCCGCTCAGCAAGATTTCCGGCACCTCCATGCCGCGAAAGACGCGCGGCCGGGTGTACTGCGGATATTCCAGCCGGCCTGGCTCGTTGTGCGATTCCTCAACCAGGCTCTGTTCGTCGCCGAGCACGCCGGGAACGAAGCGCAGCACGGTGTCGATTATCACCATCGCCGGTACTTCGCCGCCGTTGCAGACGAAGTCGCCGATCGAAACCTCCCGCGGCTTCAGACCGGTGCGGATACGCTCGTCGAAGCCCTCGTAGCGGCCACACAACAGCAGCAGTCTCTTCAAGCCGGCCAGCTCGCGGACCAGCTTCGTCGTCAGGCGCTCGCCGGCCGGCGTCAGCATGATTAGCTCGCCGGGTTCGGGAGCGAGCGGCCGCACCGCCTCGATGCAGTCGTAAACCGGTTCGGGCATGAGGACCATGCCGGGACCGCCGCCGAACGGCCGGTCATCGACGCTGTGATGCTTGCCCTTGGCCCAATCGCGAATGTTCCACAGGTGTATCCCCACCAGGCCGCGCTGGATCGCCAGCTTCAGGATGCTCTGGGTGAGATAACCGTGAAAAATCTCGGGGAACAGGGTCAGCACGTCGAAGCGCATGGCACGCCGCCCGAATGCAGAAGTCAGAATGCAGAAGTCAGAATGGAAGAGGTCCGGCATTCTGACTTCTGCATTCTGACTTCTGCATTCGCATTACGCCGTCGGCTGCGGCGCTGGCGCCGGGGCCGCGGCTTCCTTCGCCTTTTCTTCCCACTTCTTCATGTACTTCTTGAAGAAGATGGCCACGTTTTCGGACGGCAGCGCACCGACGCCCAGCCAGTGCTTGATGCGCTCCGGCTTCAGGATGACGCGCTCGTCGGTGTTCTTGACGTGCGGGTCATACGAGCCAAGCTCCTCCAGCACCCGGCCGTCGCGCGGCTGGTGATGGTCGATGGCCACGATGCGGAAATAGTGACGGTGCTTGCGACCATGCATCTTCATGCGAATGCGAACTGCCACTTTCGTACCTCGTCAGTGGTCAGTGGTCCGTGGTCAGTAGTCAGTAGTCAGTGCGTTTGCTACTGACCACGGACCACGGACCACGGACCACGGACGGTTATCGTTTCCTCTTCTTCTTGCGTTTCTCCGCACGTTCCTTCGGGCTGAGCCGATGGCCGGTGTCGCCCTTCGGCTTGGCGATCTTGGCGCCCGGCTGGAACGCGCCGGCCTTGCCCAGGCCGGTCACCATCTTCATGCGCTCCCAGATGCTCATGCGGGCCATTTGCCGCATCAGCGTCCGCACTTGATCGAACTGGCCGAGGAACTGCTTGATGTCGTGCGGTTCCGTGCCGCTGCCCGCCGCGATTCGTCGGCGGCGGCTGATGTCGATGATGTCCGGGTTCTTCCGCTCCGCCTTCGACATCGCGTCGATCATGCCCTGGATGCGCTTCATCCCTTCTTCGGGGTCTTCCCCCTCGGGAATCATGTCGCCCATGCCGGGCATGGCGCCGAGCAGGTCCTTCATCGGACCCATCTTCTTCAGCTGCTCGAACTGCTTGCGGAAGTCGTCGAGCGTGAAGTCGCCCTTTTCGAGGGCGACGCGCTGCTTCTCCAGTTCCTCCTGGCTGATCGACTGCTGGACCTGTTGAACCTTCGAGATCAGGCTCATCAGGTCGCCCTGGCCGATGATCCGCTGGGCCATGCCCTCGGGGCGGAACTCTTCCAGGCGGTCCAGCTTCTCGCCGACGCCGATGAACTTGATCGGCACCTTGGCGATCGCCTTGACGGAGAGGGCGGCGCCGCCGCGGGCGTCGCCGTCCATCTTGGTCATGATGACGCCGTTCAGGTCCAGAGCGTCGTTGAACGCCTTGGCGCTGTTGACGGCATCCTGGCCGGTCATCGCGTCGCAGACGAAATACACTTCGTCGGGACGGACGAGGCGGTCGATTTGCCGCAGCTCGTCCATCGGCATTTCATCGACGTGCAGCCGGCCGGCGGTGTCAAGGATGATGGTATCGAGAAGATGCGTTTTCGCATAGGCGACGGCGTTGCGGCAAACCTCGACGGGGCTAGACGGAAACTCGCTGTAAACCGGGACATTGATCTGCTGGCCGAGCACCTTGAGCTGTTCGACGGCGGCGGGGCGCTGCAAGTCGGCGGCGACGAGGAGCGGTTTACGACCCCGGCCCTGCAGGGTCAGGGCCAGCTTACCGGCCGTGGTCGTCTTGCCCTGACCTTGAAGGCCGCAGAGCATGATGACGGTCGGGCGGTCCTTGGCGAAGCGGATGTTGGCGTCGGCCGGCCCCATCAGGGCGACGAGTTCGTCGTAGACGATCTTGACGATTTGCTCGCCGGGGTCGATGGTGCGCATGACAGCCGCGCCGATCGACTTTTCGGTGACGGTCTTGATGAAGTCGTTGACGACGGTGTAGTTGACGTCGGCGTCGAGGAGGGCTTTACGGACTTCGACCATCGACTCGCGGACGTTGGCCTCGGTGATGCGCCCGCGCCCGCGCAGCTTCTTGAACGCTTCCGAGAGACCGCGTTGTATGCTCTCGAACATGGCCGTCGCCTCACAAAAACCGTCCTCTCGGCGGCGCGCGGTCCGGCCGCGCCGCGGGAGGACGGTGAACCGTAAATGATAGAAATAGCGCGCAATCGTTGCAAGAGGAGGCGTGAAAACGCCGCATTCTCTCAATCGGGATTGGACAGGATGAGGGGGTACTCTCGTTTACGTTTCGCGCGGAGCGCGCGAAACGTAAACAGGAAACGACCTCACTTGTCGGGAGCGCCCGCTGTGATCCAGGCTTTGAGCAATGTCAGCTCGTCCGGCGTGACACGCGGTTGCACGCGCTTGGGCGGCATCTCGTTGAAGTGAACCAACTCGATGATGAGGCTTTTGTCGGGCTTGCCCGGTTCGATGGCGGGACCGCTGATGCCGCCCTTGAGCATGGCGGTTCGTGTGGTCAGATCGAGTTTGCCGTCGGACTTTTTCGGGGAGTGACAGCGCAGGCACTTCGCTTCAAGGAGCGGGGCGATGTCGCGCTTGTAGTCCGGGGAAGGCGGCCCGGCGGCGGAGATGGCGAGCCAGCCACCGAGGATTACGATTGTGAGAAAAATGGCGTATCGCATAGTCCGTTTTTCACGCAGCTTTGTTCAGGTGAATTCACGTGAATGGCTGGTCCGGTTTTGTATTTACCCCGAAGGGGTTGTATCCGGTAGCCGGGGGTGGGGCCCCCCCCGCGCCCCCCCCCCCCCGGCTGTGGGATACAACCCCTTCGGGGTAAATACCGGGCCCGCCAATAAAGGGAATCCGCCTTACCGCTTGTCCATCACCTCGGTCGGGATGCCCGGCGCCGCCGCCAGGAAGACGCGACAGTGCGCGTTGGCGATAATGTGGCGCGTGCGCTCGTCCAATTTCCCGATCGATTGCGCCGTTCCTTCCGCGGACAGCGGCAGGATGATGAGGTCGTATTGACCCTCCGCGGCTTCGCGGACGATCGCCGGCCCGTTCGCCTCCGGCAAGCTCAGCACGACTAATTCGCGGCCGAGCTGCCGCGCACGCTCTCCGTCATGATAAATGGCGCCTTGTCCCGCGAGGGTCTCCTCTCCAGGAGCCGCCACGGGAACCAGGGCGAGATGAACCTCCGGATCGAGCATGGTCATCACGGCCAGGAACAGGTCGCTCTGCGCCGCCGTGCCGTCGTGGATCAGCATCACCCGGCTGACGCCGACGCCGGCCGCGCGCAGCTCGGCGACATTCCTGGCCTTGCGCTCGCTGATCTTCGGGATGCGGTTGCCGCCGCCCAGGTCCATCGACATGTCGCGCTCGCGCGTCAGCATGCGGACCGTCAGCGGCGCCGGGCTGCCGCCGTGTAGGTTGATCCAGTAGAACGCCAGCTGCTCCAGTTGTTCGTCGGCGGTGTACTTGTTCGAGGCGCCGAGGACCAGCTCGTGGACCTGAAGGTCGCGCGCCGTGGTGAGGATGGCGTGCAGCGGGTTGTTGGTCGGCACGATGAGCGGCTTGACCTGTTTCCCCGCCTTTTCGGCCCGATCGACGACGGCGGTCATCAACTGCTGGTCGTAGGTGTCGAGGTCGGTTTCGTTCTCGCTGGCGGAATCGCCGCCCGGCGGAATGTATTTCGCGGTCATCACCACGACGTCGGTCATGTCCGGGTCGGTCTCGGCCAGCGCCTTTTCCAGCATGAACAGGTTCTGCGTCGAGCGGATGGCAACGAGCTTGCGGTACGGCCTCGTCAGGCCCAGGCCGGCGACGGTCACCGCGCCCGTCGTCTGCTGGTTGAACTGCTCCAAATGCTTGTGGTCGCCGCCGTGCGTGCGCTTGCGGTGGTAGTGTTCCGAGATGGCGAACAGCGTGAAAAACGCGAGGGTGAAGGTCACGCCGCCGATGGTGGCGATTTCCTTCGTCAGGAAATTCGTGACCGCCGACCCCAGCAAAATGAGCAGGATGATCACCAGGCCGACCGGGAACTCGACGCCGCCGACCTTGATGTTGAACGGCACCTTGAACTGGCGCGGCCGGCGGTCGGTGAAGCGCAGCACGACCATCGCCAGCGCCTGGAAGACGAAGCTCCAGACGACTCCGAAGGCGTAGGCTTCGCCCAGCAGGAACACGTCGCCGCGGCTCAGGACGATGGTCACGATCTGAAGGCCGATAATTAACCAGAGGATGCGCGAGGTGGTGCCGAAGCGCTTGTGCGGCTTGAGGAACCAATCGGGCATGACGCCGTCCTCGGCCACGCGGTTGAGCACGCCGTTGGAGCCGATGATGGCCGTGTTCACCGCGCCCGACAGGATCAGGAAGCCGACGACCACGACGAAGGCCCGCAGCGCCAGCCGTGCCCATTCCGGCCCGATCACGAACATGGCCAGGCCGCCGATCAGGTTGTCGCCGTACTCGCTCATGCGGACGTTGTCGGGAATCAGCACGACGGCGAGGAAGCTGATGCCGCCGGTCAGCACCAAACTGTAGATGAAGACGATGAACGCCGCTTTCTTGAAGTTCGGCAGCTTCGGCGATTCGACCTCGCGATAGACCTGTGCGAGCGTTTCCTCGCCGCTCATCGCCAGGATCGAGTGGCCGAACGCGATACTCAGGCCGAGCAGGCCGATGAGGCTCATCCACTTGAAGTCCGAACCGAGCTGGTACGTCTTGTTGCCCTCGACCACTTGCTCCGTTCCGCGCAGCTGCTTCGCCGTCTCCGACTCCTTGATGAAGCCGAGCGGGTCCTGGTCCTCAGGCGGGTCGAGGTTGTAGTTCGGTCTCGGAGTCAGCCGCGGCTCGGGCGACGGGATCGGGATCTTCTCGCCGTGCGCCGCCTTCGTCGCCACGGTGATGCCGCACCACGTCAGCATGATGACGCCCATGATCGTGGTGATGATCATGATTTTCAGGGCGTCGTCGCTCGATTCGTGAATGCCGCGCAGGTTGCGGCGGAAGAAGTAGAGCGTGACGAGGACGGCGATCAGCACGGAGCCCCAGT
>JBBQPD010000184.1:0-8920 GCA_038331535.1 Gemmatales bacterium
CGGCGGATCGTCTGCCATTTGCTCGCCCCACAGGCGTAGGAGCCTTCACGCATCGAGCTGGGCACTGCCGCCAGTGCCTCCTCCGTCGCCACGATCACGACCGGCAGCGTCAGCAGGGCGAGCGTCAAGGCGGCCCATAATACGCCGCCGGTGCCGAAGGTGGGGCTGGGGAACTTGGCGCGGAAGAAGCCGTGGAAAAAGGGCGTCTTGACCACCAGCATCACGGCCAGGACGACGGCCGCCAAACCCAGGAGGCCGCCCGCCCAGCGGAGAAGGCTCTTCGTCCGCGGCGTGAGTGACCGAGACGTGTTCCCGGCCAGCGAGGCGTAGAGCGCCGCCGCGGCACAAACCAGCGCCACGGCGACGAACACGAACCACGTGCCGGCCGACCAGGTATCGACTTCGATCTTCGCGGGGCCGCCGTCCACGTAGCCGCCGATGATGTAACAGAAGAAACCCAGCCCAAACACGCCGAAGACGATGCTCGGCACGCCCGCCAGGTTGTTCACCGCGATGCGCACGGCGCTGACCATCGGTCCGGCCCTGGCGTATTCGCGCAGGTAAAGCGCCGCCAGCACGCCAAAGGGCACCACGAGCACCGACATCAGCAGCGTCATGGCGGCCGTGCCCCAGATCGCCGGCAAGACGCCGCCTTCGCTGTTGATGTTGCGCGGGTCGTCGGACAGGAACTCCCACCAGCGCGACTTGTACAGGCTCAGCTTGGCCCAGAAACCCAACTGATTGGCCGGATACGCCCGCACCACGTCGGCCAGCGGCAACAGCTTGTCGCCGCCGTTGGCGGCAACCAGGCGCATCTTGTAACGGTCGTTCTCGCGGTTGAGCGTGGCGATCTCCTCGCTCAGCCGAGCGTTTTCCTTCGCCGCCTCCTTGTCAACCTCCGCGAGGTTCCGCACCGCGGCCTCGTGCTGCGGCGAGTCGGTGCCGTGGTCCAACTCAGCCTCGCGCACGGCCAGGCGCGCCGCTTCCATTTTGCGACTGACGGCGCCGACGTCGTCGGTCTCGATCTTCACGCGCCGCAGCACGCGCTTGCGCACCGCGTCGTGGTGCTCGTTGAATTTCGCCCAGACTTCCGCCGGCTCGGAGGCCGCTTCCGCGCCGTCGATCAGGAACGCGCGCGGCACGCCGATAAAGCGGCCGTCGTTGGTGAAGCGCTCGATCAGCACGGCCCACTCCGGCCGCGACTCTTCCGCGATCTCGAAGTCGCTCACCCAGTGGTGGTGCGTCTGCGTCAGATCGAAGTTGGCCGTGAGCAGCAGCCGGCGCGTGGACCAGCCCTGGTTTTGCGCCACGGCAGCCTCGGCGCGTGCGCGCGCTTCCGGCGGCAGAGCGGCGAACACGCCGGGCTCGGGCCGGTACTTTTCCTCGCGGATCACTTCACCGAGGTAGCGCTGGCCGCTCACCGTGTGGATTTCCACGAGCGGCACCGGCCAGAACGTTGACATCCCCTGCACGAACACGAGAACCAGCAAGCCGATGACCATGAACAGGCAGACCGCCAGCGCGCCGCCGTTCAGCCAGACCAGCGGCAGGCCGTGCGCCAGCAGCGACGTGCGCGACTTGGCGCGCGGGCTGAGGGCCGAGGGCTTCGGCAGGCCGGTGGCGCCTACTCCCGGAGAGGCGGCGTTTTGAGGTGGGGCCGTCGGCTGGCTCATAACTGGTACGCCCTCCGGCGGAAACGCAGCCGCACAATCTCGGCCACGGTGTTGAGCACGAACGTCAGGGCGAACAGCGTCAGCGCCGCCAGGAACAGCGTCCGATAGTGGGTGCTGTTGCGCACCGCCTCGGGCAGCTCCACGGCGATGTTGGCCGACAGAGTCCGCAAGCCGTTGAAAACGTTTAGCTCCATCACCGGCGTGTTTCCGGTCGCCATGAGGACGATCATGGTTTCGCCAACCGCCCGGCCCAGGCCGATCATGACCGCCGAGAACAGGCCGCTCATCGCCGTCGGGATGATGATGCGCCGGGCCGTTTGCCACTGGGTGGCGCCGCAGCCCAGCGAGGCGGAGCGCAGGTGTTCCGGCACCGCGGACAGGGCGTCCTCGGCGATAGTGTAGATGATCGGGATGATGGCGAACCCCATCATGAAGCCGACGATGAGGGCGTTGCGCTGGACGTAGGTGCCCACGATCGAGCCGCGCGGGTCGAAGCCCAGCGCGTTGAGCAGGGCCCCGAGCGCCCAGGACGTGCCCACGGCCACCAGGACCGCGGCGAGCCACTTGCCCAGATCGGCGGCCGCGCTCAGCGGACGACTCCACTGGGCCGACAGACGCCGGAAGCGCGGATTGACCACCTGGGCCAGGACGAACGCGGTGCCGAGCACACACAGGGGCAGGAGCAGAAACGTCCAGCCGCTCGTGGCGCTGCCGGTGTGCCCGGACAGCCAACCCTTCAAGTCGCCGTTGAAGAAGAGCCGTTCCAGCCACGGGCCGAGCAGCGCGGCGCCGGCGACGCCGGCCGGCAGCACGGCCAGGATGAAGAGGAAACGCCGGCGCGACAGCCGCAGTCCGAGTTTTTCCGGCAACAACTGCCACAGGTACGCCCCGAACATGAACGAGGCGGGCACGGTCACGAGAGCGGCCAGGATTGCGGGGAGCCAGGTCTCGACGAACGGGGCCAGCACCAGCGCCGCCAGAAAGCCGAGTACCACGCTGGGCAGGCTGGCCATCAGCTCGATGGTCGGCTTGACGATGGCCCGTCCCTTCGGATGCAGGAACTCACTGGTGTAGACCGCCGCCAGCAGCGCCAGCGGCACGCCGAGCAGGAGCGAATAAAAGGTCGCCTTGAGCGTGCCGAACACGAGCGGCCAGAAGCCGAACTTCGGCTCGAACTCGTCGCTGCCGCTCGACGATTGCCAGACGTGCGCCGCCTTCTCGGCGCCCTCGTACCAGACTGGCCGGAAGAGGGCGGTGAAGGTTATCTCCGGGTGTCCGGGGTCGAAGCTCCAGTGTCGCACTTCCGCCGCGGACATGGCGATCAGGCCGTTTTCCTTCGGCGCCAGGGCCAGGTCGCGCACCGGCTGGCCGTGCTCCGCCCAGACTTCGCCCAGGTACTTCTCGCTGGTGACGTAGTAGAGGCGGACGCGCCCGTCGGCATAGCCGGCGGCCATCAAGCGAGTGCGGCCGGACGTCGCCAGCGCGGTGACCGCCGCGCCGGGGCCGGGCAGCTCGTGCGCGACCGCGAGGACCGCGCCGTCGCCGGTGGTCGCGCCGTCGGGCTTGATGCGAAACCAGGCACGAACCCGGCCCGACGAGTCGCCCACCAGCAAGGTTGACTTGCCGATCTGAAACTGGAGCGCGGTCACCGTCAGGCCATCCTGACCCAGAAGCTCCATTTCCTCCACGACGCGCGGCTCCTTCAGGTCTTGCGTGCTGACCCGGACGAGGTGGCCGTCGTCCCAGATCAGGTAGACGTTGTCGCCGACGCCGGACAGCAGCAGGTGATGGGGCGGACCCTTGCCGGGCCGAACCGGCAGAGCCAGCTCGCCGCCGGACAGCTCATTGGTCGGCTCTTCACCGGGAAGCGGAATCTCATCGCCCTTGCCGGCACTGACGGTGCTGGTGCGCAGCTTGCCGTTGGCGGTGAGCAGGCTGACGATGGGGACGGTCGGCCGCACGCTCAGGTCGATGAGGACTACGGGACTCGGCTCGGGCGCCTTGAGAGGTTCTTCGAGATCGATCTTGAGTTTCTGCGCCCGCAGCTGGCCCACGGGCGTGCGGATCAGCAGGCCGCCCTCATATTCCGCGCTCTCGCCCACGGGCAGATCGCGCACCGCGGGGGGCAGATCGCCCGCCTCGGGGAAGCGGCTGGCGAAGCGAATGCGGCCCATGCGGATCGTGCCGTCCGCGAAGCCGAAGGCGATTTCCTGTTCTCGGACGGGGGACGAGCAGGCCGTCAACTTTTGCCCAGGGAAGAGGGAGCGCCGCTCCAGCACCTTGCCGTTATCGAGCCTGTAGACGAACAGGTTGCCGTCCGGCATCAGCGACCAGCCGAGGAGCTGATATTCATCGACCGCCGTGCGCAGCGGCCGACTGGACGGCCACGCCGGCGCGAACCCCGGAACCTCGCGCACGCTCGCGCCCTGGAACAGCGGATGGACCACCCAGACCAGGAAGACGCACACCATCGTCACGGCGACGATGGTGCCGATGCCGCCGACGGTAATGAGCAGGCGCGACACGACCTCGCCGACGCGCACGAGCTTGCTGGTATGGCGTCGTCGGCTGTGGCCGGTAAATGATTGACGCGTAGCCATGGGGAGATCGATCGTATGTTGTTTTGCCACTCCCTGCGCCAATCCTGCCCACGCACAGGGTTTGAGAGATTGGCTGAAAGCGGATAGCTATCAGCTATCCGCTTTCAGCCAAAACAGCGGCTTTAGGCTCCGATCTATTCGGGAGCAAGCCCGACCGACTTCAGCGCCTTGAGCGCGATCGGCGCGGTAATCGGGAAGTAGCCGTCCTTGATAACGTCCTGCTGGCCTTGCTGGCTGAAGACGTAGCGGACGAACTCCTTGCGGAGCGGATCGAGTTCGGTGTTGGGCTTGTAGTTCACGTACATGTACAGGTAGCGCGACATGGGATACGTGCCCTTGTAGGCGTTCTCCGGCTCGGCCGCGACGGGTTCGCTCTTCGCCGTCTTCGCCAGGGGGACGGCCCGCACGTCGGCGGTCTTGTAACCGATGCCGCTGTAGCCCATCGCGTACTTGTCGCTGGCGACGCCCTGCACCACCGCCGAGCTGCCCGGTTGCTCCTTCACCGAGTCCTTGTAGTCGCCGTTGAGCAGGACGTGTTCCTTGAAGAAGCCGTAGGTGCCCGAAGCGGAATTACGGCCGTAGAGGCTGATCGGCTTCTCGGCCCAATCGCCCGTCAGTCCCAGGTCGCCCCAGGTCTTGACGTCCTTCTCGGCGCCACCCTTGCGGGTCTTCGAGTAGATCGCGTCCACCTGCTGGAGGGTCAGGCTCTTGATGGGGTTGTCCTTGTGGACGTAGACGGCGAGCATGTCGATGCTGGTCGGCAGACCGACCGGCTTGTACCCGAACTTCTCCTCGAACTTGTCGATCTCGGCCTGCTTCATCGCCCGGCTCATGGGGCCGAAGTGCGCGGTGCCGGAGATCAGCGCGGGCGGGGCGGTGGTGGAACCCTTGCCCTCGATCTCGACCTGGACGTTGGGATAAATCTTGTGGAAGCCCTCGGCCCAGAGCGCCATGAGGTTGTTCATGGTGTCGGAGCCGATGCTCTTCAAATTGCCGGAGACGCCGCCCACTAACTTGTACTCGGGGATTTTGGCATCGACCTTCACTTGCGCCTGGACCGGCAGAGCGTTGCCGAGTCCGAACGCGAGCATGGCTGCCGCGGTCAGGACGGACTTGCGACTCATCGCGGTTCTCCTGGGTTTCGGTTGGGCGATGTTAATTTAGAAACGGCTCTCGTGGATGTGATGAAGGATTGGTGATGATGAAGTGAGCGAAATAAGAAGAAAAGAAGTAGGCGTTTTGGGGGTTCGACAACGGGTCGGCATCGCTACGATGAGGTGTAGAACCGCGCTCAAGATTCCATCCCATAAGTGGGGTTTACGAGCCGCGACCGTCAGGGAGCGTTGGAGCGACCCGCGCTCCCTGACGGTTGCGGCTCGTCGAAAACAACTCTAAACGCCAGGAAACCCTCCTTCATGCTGTCCGCACGCCTGTTCTGGCGATTGCTCGTAAGTCAACTGGTGCTGGCGCTGGCGGCCATCGGGCTGCTCGTCGTGGCGGTGGACGAGGGCCGCGCCGAGGGCACGCCGCGGGCGGCGCTGCTGGCCGTCCTCGCCCTGGCCATCGGTTGCGCCACGCTGGTCATCGCCTACGCTTTCGCCGACCTGCACCGCCTGGACGCCCCGGTGCGTCAGCTGAGCGATGCCGTCGATCGCCTCGCCGACGGCGACACCTGCGCCCGCGTCTATCTCGACAACCGCGAGGAAGTGGGCCGGCTCGGCGACGCCTTCAATCGCATGAGCGGCCGGCTCTCCGACCGCATCCTCCGCCTCGAAGACGACCGCGAACAGCTGCGAACCGTGCTGCGCGACATGGTCGAAGGCGTCGTCGCCCTGGACGGCAGCCAGCGCGTGCTGTTCGCCAATGCCCAGGCGATCCGTCTGCTCGACCTGCCGCCGGGCGGAGCCGTCGGCCGGCGCCTGTGGGAAGTGCTGCGCCAGCGGCCGCTGCTCGATCTCGTCGATCGCGCCATGAAGCGGGCCGAGCCGGTCCACGAGGAGCTGGACTGGAGCGGCGGCGCCGCCCGCACCCTGGCGGTCCACGCCGCTCGCCTCTCGGCCGGCTCCGGCGGCGCCGTCGTCGTGCTGCACGACACCACCGAGCTGCGCCGCCTCGAACGGCTGCGCCAGGAGTTCGCCGCCAACGTCTCGCACGAGCTGAAGACGCCGCTCTCGGTCATCCGCGCCTGTGTCGAGACGCTGATCGACGGCGCCAAGGACGACGCCGAGGCGCGCGACCGCTTCCTCAAGCAGATTGACGAGCAAGCAGGCCGGCTCAACGCCCTCATCCTCGACCTGCTCAACCTGGCGCGCATCGAATCGGGCGCCGAGCTGTTCGAGTTCGGCCGCATTCCCGTTGGGGCGATGGTCGCGGCCGTCGTCGAGCGGCACCGGGCGCGGGCGGCAGCACGGCGGCAGACGCTGAACCTGGCCGAGGGGCCGGCCGACCTCGCCGTCTGGGCCGACGAGGAGGCCGTCGATCAAATCCTCGACAACCTCCTGGACAACGCCGTCAAGTACACGCCGGAGGGCGGCCGCGTCACCGTCGGCTGGCGCGGCGAGGATGGCCAAGTCGCCGTCGAAGTCGCCGACACCGGCGTCGGCATCCCCGACGCCGACCTGGCGCGCGTCTTCGAGCGCTTCTACCGCGTTGACAAGGCCCGGTCGCGCGAAGTCGGCGGCACCGGCCTGGGCTTGTCGATCGTCAAGCACCTGGTGCAGGCGATGAACGGCAGCGTGCGCGCCGCCAGCCGCGTCGGGCAGGGGACGACGTTCACGGTGCGGTTGCCGCGAACGGCGGGCGTTTAGGTTCTTACCTCTGAACTTCTCCGCAAGCTGCAGAGGAGATCAGCCGAGTTCTGGCTGACAGCTAATAGCTGATAGCTATCAGCTCTCAGCCAGACGGACCTTGTGTGACGGTCAGCGCTCGCCAATTTCGCACATTCTTCACCGAATCTACATACGCAGCGCGTAGCATATCCCGCGTCGCAAGTTCTGCCGCTTGCGGCTTGGCGGCGCCCCCGCTAAGCCGCAAGCGGGAATACGGAAAACGGACGAATGGCCAAACACCTACAGCGCGACCTGGACAACCTGCAACGGGACCTGCTGGCTCTCGCCGGGCTGGCGGAGGCGGCGGTCCACAAGGCCATCCGCGCTTTGCAGGAGCGCAACGTCCACCTGGCGCGCGAGGTCATCGCCGGTGATCCGCAGATCGACGAGGAAGAGAACCACCTCGACGAAGAATGCCTGAAACTGCTGGCCCTGCACCAGCCCGTCGCCGGCGACCTGCGGCGCATTATCACCGTGCTGATGATTAACATCGACCTGGAGCGCATCGGCGACCTGGCAGAAGAGATCGCCGAGCGGGCCATTTTTCTGGCCCACGCACCGCAATTTCCCGTACCCGATCAGCTGCAGCACATGACCGACCTGACGACCATGATGGTCCGCCAGAGTCTCGACGCCTTCGTCAACCAGAACACGCACCAGGCCCGCGTCGTGCTGCGCATGGACGACGAGGTGGACCGCTACAACGACGAGATGATCGACGAAATCGTGGAGACGATGAAGGCCGACCCGCAGCTGACCGAGGCCGGCCTGTCGTTGTTTTCGGCGGTGCGCCACCTGGAGCGCATCGCCGACCACGCCACCAACATCGCCGAAGACGTGGTCTATCTCGTGGACGGCGAGATTATTCGGCACAAGAATCATGACACGCTGGAAGGTGACAAGGTGACAAGGTGACAAGGTGACAAGGTGACAGGGTGACAAGGTGAAGGGGTGACAAGGTGAAACAACCAGGATCCGGTCACCCTGTCACCTTGTCACCCTGTCATCGGAAGAGGGGAGTACGTCAATGACCCACCTCGCTGGAGGAACTCTCACCATGACCGTTGCTCCGCCGCAGGTCCAGGGGGGCGGCGCGGCCCGGCCGCGCGTCCTGGTGATCGAAGACGAACGCGCTCTGACCGACGTGCTCGCCTACAACCTCAAGCGCGAAGGTTATGAGGCGATCATCGCGCACGATGGCCAGGAGGGGCTGCGCAAGGCGCAAACGCTGCTGCCCGACCTGATCGTCCTCGACCTGATGCTGCCGCTGATGGACGGTTTGGAGGTCTGCCGTGAGCTGCGGGCCGGCGAGCGCACGCGCGAGATTCCGATCCTCATGCTCACCGCCAAGGCCGAGGAGACCGACCAGGTCGTCGGCTTCTCGATGGGCGCCGACGACTACGTTACCAAGCCGTTCAGCGTCAAGGTGCTGATCCAACGGCTGCGGGCGCTGCAACGGCGCCGCGACGGCGGCGGCGAACCGGTTGAGGTCGTCGAGCATCTCAGCGTCCGCATCGACCGGGTGCGGCACCGGGCCTTCGTCGAGGGCCGCGAGCTGGACCTGACGCCGACCGAGTTCCGCCTGCTGGAGTGCATGCTGCGCCAGCCCGGACGGGCCTTCACGCGGGCGCAGCTGATGGACGCCGCCATCGGCGAAGGCGCCATCGTGCTGGAGCGGACCATCGACGTTCACGTCAAGACGCTGCGCCGCAAGCTGGGCGAGGTCGAGCTGATCGAGACGGTGCGCGGCGTGGGGTATCGCTTCCGCGAAAAGGGCGACTGATCCGCCGCTTGCGGCTTAGCGGTAGAACCCGCTAAG
>JBBQPD010000185.1:0-8913 GCA_038331535.1 Gemmatales bacterium
GTCGCGGCTCGTGAGAGACTCCGTTCCGATGGATTCTGGCACTTCTAAGACAGTTACTTGTCCTTGGGCTTGTCTTTATCCTTGGCCTTGTCTTTGTCACTATCCTTGACCGGCTTGTCCTTATCACCGTCCTTGACCGGCTTGTCCTTGTCGCCATCCTTGACCGGCTTGTCTTTTTCCCCATCCTTGACGGGCTTGTCCTTGTCGATCGGCTTCTCGCCGCTGCGAAGCTCTTTGAGCTTCTTCTTCTGCTCATCCGAGAGCATTTTTTCGAGTTCAGCCTTTTCCTCGGCCTTCAGGGCGTCGATCTTCGCCCTGAGCTTGTCGATCTCCGACGTGTACTTGCTCTGGATCTTGTAAACGTCCTGCACCTGATCCCTGGTGAGGCCGAGTTGCTTCCAGTAAATGGGAAGGGTACCCCTGGCCTTGGGGGGCTCGTCGGGCTTTTTCTCGTCGCCGCCGATCAACCAACCGCTGGCAACAAGGCTCGCGGCCAGTACCGCCACTCCGACGCGAATGCGAGACATGAGGACGACTCCACGGACAAGTTAGGGGTTAGAAGGTCGTGCGAACGTTCGCACGGATAACAGTATGGAGAGGAGCGTCACCGATTGCAACGAAAATGCAAACACAATTCGGCATCGAAAGGGGGAGGCCGGCGAGCGGTGGGCGCTCCGCTCGCGGGCCTGTATTTACCGGAGCGTCAATCCTTCTTCGGATCACCCGCGCGGTTGATCAGACGGAACGGCAGGCGGCCCGGCTTGTCGGAGGTGGCGCCGAGGAACACGAAGCACATCTCATTGTCCGTCTGCTCGCCGAAGAGGACGAGCCGCGGCGGGTTGAACGGATTGTTCGGGTTCTTCGCCGAGTTGTCGAACGCCGCCTCCACCGTGAACTTGGTGCCCGCCTTGATCGGCAGCGCCTCCTTGAGCGTGTAGGTTTCCTGCCAGTTGTAGTTCCAGTCCTTGATCGCAACCAGCGTGAACGGCTTGCCCTCCGGCGGCGTGACCGTCACCTTGATTTCCTTGCCCAGCATGTGCATGTGCGGCATCACCGAGTGGAGCGTGCAATCTTGCAGCACCTCGATGGCGCCGTGAACGGCGAACTTCTCGTCGTTGGCCGGGATCAGGATGAATCGGCCGGGGATGACCATGTCTTTCCACTTCGCCGCCGACGGCTTCTTGGCGAAGTGGAGGCCAACGGTCGTCTTGTCCCTCTCGACACGGCCGTTGCGGTGATAATGGACTTGAACTACCACATCGGCTCCCTTGGGCAGAGTCCAGCCGGCGCCTTCGGGCAGGTGGCGCGGCAGGTTGCCCGGCGCCCAGCCGCCGAGGCCGCCGAACTTGCCCGGCATCGGCCGAATGCCGACGCCCATTGACGACGAGTAGCCGGGACCGTGATCCTGTTCGCCGTCGGCTTTTTTCCGCTCTTTCTCTTCTTTCTCTTTGGCGCGGGCCATTCCCGTGGTGTCCCAGAAGTTGAGCGAATGGTGGACGACGCGATTGTTGCCTGGCCGAACCTCGACGGCGGTGACGATCTTGTCTTCGTCGAGGTTGGTCGGCAACACGTAGACGCGGAACAGGTCGCGGCCGCTCGGACCGATGACCATCTCCTCCGGAACGGTCAGGATCAGGTCGGGCTTGCCCAGATGCCAGCCATCGGGAAACACGCGCGGCTTCGGCGCGTCTTTCACGTCGCCCTCCGGCGTTCCGGCGTCCACCCAGGCGGCAAGCGTGGCGATCTCCTGGTCGGTCATGCGGCGGTCGTTGTGGAAAGCGACGCCCTCGACTGGCTTCCACGGCGGCATTTGCCGACTCGCCGTGTACTCTTTGATGTCGCTCGCCCATGAAGCGGCTTGCTTGTAGTTCATCAGCGAGAAGGGGCCAACTTCGCCCGGCCGGTGGCATTCCTGACAGCGATTCTGGAGGATTGGGAGTACGTCGCGGTGGTAGGTCACCTTGCCGGAGGCCACCGTTTCGCGCTGGGTCGGAATCGGACAGCCGACGGCCGGCGTGACCGGAGTGCGCACGTCCTTATCGGCGAGCAAGTCGTCGAGCGCATCTTTCAAATCGTGATGCGTGACCGTCGCGGCACGAATGAGGCGCTTGGTGAAGCCGTCGTCAATGCGGCCGCGATAGCGCAAAACAGAGTTGTGATCGAGGACGAATACCTCGGGTACGGTAACTGCCTTGAAAGCGTCGGCAGCTGCGCGTCCTTTATCCTTGAGAACCGGGAACGGTAGCTTGAACTCGCCGGCCTGTTTGGCGATCTGGGCGGCGTCGCCCTCGTCGCTGCTATTGACCGCGAGGAATGTGACGCCTTTCGCTCCGTAAGTCTTCGCCATTTCCGCGAGCAGTGGAGCGTAGCTGGTTGAAACCGGACAATCGAAGGAGAGGAAAACGACGACGACCGCTTTCTTGTCTCCGGAACCTTGAAGCGCGATCGGCTTGCCGGCCGCGTCGTTGAGAGTGATGTGAGCAATTTTCGTGTTGATCTTGTCGTTGGGCGGCGGAGCTTCGGCGGCCCGCAAGGGGATGGCGACCGCCAGCAGGATGAGGGCGGTGAACAATCTGGTCATGAAATCATCTCCGGAGGCAGACCTCGTCCCAGTTCCGAATGGGCGGCCGAGTCTGGTACGGACGCCACGAGAATTAACCTGGCTGGGGGCAAAAGGTTTCATGCGTTCGGCATTTACAGCTGTCGAACAACGGAGGAGCCGTTTGCCTCAGCCAGTGAACCGCGACGGTCAACAATCAGACGATCTGGTAATAAGTCGGCGGCGCCAGCAACAACAACTCTTTGGCGCGCCAGTTGGAAATGATGGTGAAGTTGTTCAGGACGTCGCGGCCGAGGACATTCATCTCAAAAGCTGTCGGTGCCGTAAAGCCACAGAAGCGGCCGCGGACGCGGGCATAACCGCCATCGGATCGAACGAATTCGAGAAAGGTGTCGAATTCCACGAAAGCGGTATTCCCGCCTACGCCAGCCAATTGCAGGCCAGGCATCACCGCCACCGGCATTTGCAGCACCTGAAGGAAGGCCGCCGTGAAAACCGTTCGATCGGCCCCCGTGTCAACGAGAAACGGTTCACCTATCGTTCGCCCGTTGACATCCGGCACCAGTACTCGAACGAGCGGTCGGGTGATGCCGTCGGTGCAGAGAAGCCATTCACCCTCGATGCGCATAGATTCTTGGTCCCGTGTTCGGCATGAGATACTGGATGAACGCGCCGTTGTCTTCCGGGTGCGCCGCCTTTGCCTGCGCCCAAGCCCCCTCGACCGTGTCGCCGAGAAATGCTTCTCTGCCCGCAACGGCCAGGAACTTGCCATATCCGTGCGGCAGAACATCGCCCCAATGTTCCTGCATCCAGTGTAGATTGAGCCGGAGACGCTCATCTTGTTCCCTGGCTCGGGCGCTTTCTACTGGGTCATCCCCGAATTCGATGACGATCTTCGGTTCCTCGATGGGCCTCCCCTCTGAACGAATCACGATCATGGTATTTCCCTCCGTCTTCATCTGGCGACGAGTGTTAGATTATATCCTCCTCCCACACCGTCCGATACGCCCCGATCTCCTCGAAATAACTGAACAGCCGTTGATAGAACGGCAGCGCCGACAGCGTGGCGCTATCGCCGATCACCAGCAGCTTGCGCCGTGCCCGCGTCAGCGCCACATTCGTCCGACGCACGTCCGACAGAAAGCCGATCTCGCCGTCCGTGTTGCTGCGCACCAGCGATAGCACAACCGCCTCCTTCTCGCGACCCTGGAAGCCATCCACACTGTCGATCTCCAGTCCCGGCACTTTCAGCCGTTCGCGCAACAACCGCACCTGGGCGGCGTAGGGCGCGATCACCGCGATGTCCGGAGCGGCGACGCCGGCTTCCAGCAATGCCCGCACCTTGCGCACGACCAGCGTCGCCTCTTGCGGGTTACGCCGACTCTCGCCGTCCGGTTCGAGCTCTTCGTCGTAGCCGGCGCCGGCGGTGTCGATGAACTCGACGGGGGTTGCCGTCAACGGTTCGGAGCGCACGCCGGGCAGGTCGCAGAGGCGATGACTGCACACCGAGGGATCGGCCGTCTGCTCGCCGTCGTAGAACTCGAGAGACGAAAAGGTCATGATCGCGTCGTGCATCCGATACTGCACCGCCAACCGGCGCGTGAGCGTATCGCCGTACAGGCCGACCAGTCGTTCTAGAAGGCTGACGCCGAAGCCCTGGTGGGCGGCCTCGCGGGAAATCACCGTCGGCGGCAGCTGGCAGTGATCGCCGGCGAGGACGACCTTGTGCGCCAACAGCAGCGGCACCCAACAGCCCGGCTCCGTGGTCTGGCACGCCTCGTCGATGACCAGCAGATCGAAACGGCGCGGGCCGATCAGCTCGCGGTCGAGGCCGGTCGTCGTCGCGCACAGGATTGGCGTGCCGTCGAGGATCTTCTCGACCGCCAGGTTCTCCAACTTGCGAGCGTCGGCCAGCAGCGCCCGCGCCTCCTGACGCAGCTCATTGCGGGCGCCGGGTTCGGGTTTGGCTCGCGTCCACTTCGAGGCTTGACGGAATAGTACCCGTGCCTCTTTGAAGAACTTGCGAGCCAGGCGCACGTCGGGATGATCCTCGGCGAGCAGGTCGAGAGTGTGTTCGCGCAGCTGGGGCAGAACGCGGGCCGGATGGCCGAGGCGAACCGCTTGCTCGCCGTGGGTGATCAGTCGTTCGAGCAGATTATCGACCGCCAGATTACTCGGCGCGCAAACCAGCACCTTCTCGCCGCGGCGGACGGACTGACGGATCAACTCGACGACGGTCGTCGTCTTGCCGGTGCCGGGGGGCCCGTGGATGACGACCGCGTCCTGCGCCGACAGGGCCAGCCGCACCGCCTCTCGTTGCGACTCGTTCAGCGTGGAGTCGAGCGCGGTGAACTCAACCGCCGGCTCGAATGCGGGCGGGGCATCTCCCAGCAACACGTCGCGCAAATCGGCGAGGCGATCGCGCTGGGCCGAGCGGGCACGATCCAGGGCGGCGCGCTGGCGCATGCGAGCGGCCTCGTCGTTGGCGAGATCGACGCGGTAGATCGGGTTGTCCCGGTCGTCGTCGGGAGGCTCATTGAAGGCGACGCGCAGAAACGTCTCGCCCCGTTCGCTGATGACGCCGCGCCAGCCAGAAGAGCCGCGCGCGCCCTGGGGCGAGAGCACAACGGGGGTGCCTGGTCCGAGTCGTGTCCAGGGCAGAGCGGCACGGCTGCGTTTCATCAATGTCAGGATGAAACGGCCGCCGAGGCCGGCGAACTCTTCATTTACGACGAGATCCGTCAGGCAGACGCCGGAGCGTTCGGCCTCGTCGGCGGACAAGCGGCGAATGCGTTCGAGCGTCTGGCGCACCTCGGCTTCGGATTCCAATTCGAGTAGATCACGCAGGCGGCGGAAGTGAGCATCGGAGGTGGAGTCTGACATGATCGGCCACGAGCTTGTTTCGCCGCGATTCTGCGAACCGCGGCGAAACGGGACATCCGTTCGGTCACTTGATCGGCGAGTAATCGGTCGGGTTCAGGAACACCGAATCGACCTTCTTGACGAGCTTGCCGTCTTTTTCGGAGGCTTCGCGCGCGGTGTTCCAGACAGGGTCGGCGCGGAACGCCTTCCAACTCTTCTCGGCGGCCTCCTTGCTCGGATAGGCGAGGATGTAGACCATCTTCTCCTCGGCTTCCTTGGGATCGATGGGCACCCAGTAGCCAATGATGTCCATGCCGTGCTTTTTGAACAGCGTGTTGGTGTGATCGCGGAAACGGGCGTGCAGGGCCGTCATCTTCCCCGGCTCGGCATAGTAGGTCCGCATCTCGAACACGCGTGCGTCCACCTTTTTCGTCTCCGTCTTCTTTTCCTCGGCGGCGGCCGTGGTGGCCAAGCAACCCATGCCGAGGGCGAGCACTAAGGCCGTCAGAATTGTCTTCACACGCGATCTCCTAAGAGCTAATGAACGGGTTTGAGGGCAGTATCGTCCACTCACTTCGTCTTCGGTTTGCCGATGCAGAACAAGTGTTCGTCGCCGCGAATGAACAGCCGGCCGTCGCCGACCGCGGGAGTAGCCGTCACGGACTCGCCGACATTATTCGTGGCGAGCAGTTTGAACTTCGGTCCCGCCTCGAAGACGTAGACCTTGCCCTCAAGGTCGATGGCGTAAATCTTGCCGTCGATCAGCACGGGCGACGCCGACACCCATGCCTTGCGGTCGCCGGGACGCCTCTCGATGAACGCATGGCTCCATAACTTCTCGCCCGTTTTCGCGAGATGGCAGGCGGCGACGCCGAAGTCGTTCATACTGAAGAGATACGGCCCTGACGCTAGCAAGCACGGAACATAAGGGGATTGCTCGGTCACGCGGGTTTCCCAGGCGAAGTGCGTCTTCGTCACATCGCCGGAACCGCCGAGGCGAATGGCCACCTGATTGCGCTCCAGCGAACCGTCGCCGCTGCTGGCGATCACGTGGCCGTCCGCCACGATGGAGGAGGCGACCGTTCGCAGCGGCATTTTGGTGAACGACCAGCGATAGTTCCAGATTTCCTTGCCGTCCGCCGGATTGTAACCGGTGATGCCGGCCGTGCTGGTGACGATTAGTTGCGGCGGCGCGTTTGGCGTCTCGAGCACGAATGGCGTCGAGTAGCAGGCGCGATGCGCGGTGCGTTCTACTTTCCAGGCTGGCTCACCCGTCTTGGCGTCGAAGGCGAACAGAATCGCCGAGCCGTCCTGGTCGTCGGCGAGAAATACCTTGCCGTCATAAATGACGGGCGAATGGCCAGCGCCATGCTGGCTACTGAACTCGCCGAGATCGCGCCGCCACTGCTGCTCACCCTTCAAATTGTAAGCGCTAAGACTGAGACGTTTACCATCCCAGTACGTGGTGTAGACCCGCTCCCCATCCACCGCGGGCGTGCCCGATGCCTGAGAACTGAGCGGATGAGTGCCGGCCCTCGATCCCTGCGTCGTTTGCTTCCACTGCACCTTACCCGTCGCGGCACTGAGACAGAACAGCCAGCGCTCGGTGCCGTCTTTCGAGGCGGATTGCAGGAAGACGTTGTCACCCCACAAGACCGGCGAGGAGTGCCCCTTACCGGGTATGGCCGTTTTCCACAGTACGCCATCGTCCTTCCATGCGACCGGCACGTCCTTGTCCGTGGAGGTGCCGGAGCCGTTGGGACCACGGAAGCGCGACCACTCGGCGCCGGCGGCGGCGAGAGTCAAGCCGCAGAAGATTCCAAGGCCGAGCAAGAAGCGGGCCAGGTGCTGTCGTGAGTGCATCGTCGTCGATCCTCTCTCAAGGTTGGCGTCAGCGCGAATGGTCTCGATGACCATGTGAGTATGATAAGAAGACGTGGACCCGAAGTTTAGCCGCTGGCGGAAAAGGAACGATCATTCAGCCTCTTCGGAGCGCAAATCGTCATGAAACGCGCCCTGGCGCTGATCGTGCTGGCGCAACTGCTGGGCACGTCGCTGTGGTTCAGCTTCAACGGCGCTGCTGCCGATCTCGCCCGCGCCTGGCACAAAACCGACGCCGAGTTGAGCCGATTGGCCCTGGCAGTACAACTCGGTTTCATCAGTGGAACGCTCGTCTTCGCCTTGTCGGGTCTGGCCGACCGCTTCGCCGCCAGCCGTGTCTTCGCCGTCTCGGCTGTGTGCGGCGCGGTAGCCAACGCGGGCTTCGCCCTACTCAGCGGCGGGCTATCCGAGGCGCTGCCCTACCGCTTCGCGACCGGTTTCGCGCTCGCCGGCGTCTATCCGCTCGGCATGAAGCTGGTCGTCGGCTGGGCGCCGAAACAGAGCGGCCCGGCGCTCGGCTGGCTCGTCGGAGCGCTGACGCTCGGCACGGCCACGCCCCACCTTGTGCGCGGATTGGGACAGGCGTGGCCGTGGCAAGCGGTCGTCCTCACCTCATCGGGACTGGCGATCCTGGCGGCGCTGGCTGTCCTCGTTCTCGGCGACGGGCCAAACTTGCCGCAGTCAAACCGCTTCCGGCCCGGCGTCGTTCTGACCGCGTTTCGTGCCCCCGCCTTCCGCGCCTCGGCCCTCGGCTATTTCGGACACATGTGGGAGTTATATGCCTTCTGGAATCTGGTGCCCCGATTGGTGCGCTCGTTGTGTGTTCGTGAAGGCTGGAGAGAGCAGCCGACCGTATCGCTGCTTGCGTTTTCCGTCATCGGCGTGGGAGGCGTGGGCTGCGTCCTCGGTGGGGCGCTCAGTCGGCGCGTCGGCAGCGGTCGCGTGGCAGCCGTCGCGCTCGCCCTGTCAGGGATCCTGTGTCTGGTATATCCGCTCTTGCAGGCGCTGCCGGCGCCGGCGCTGCTTGGATTGTTGCTGCTCTGGGGTCTGGCAGTCGTCGCCGACTCGCCGCAGTTCTCGGCCCTCTCCGCGCGGGCCTGTCCTCCTGGCACGGTCGGCAGTGCGCTGGCGATTCAGAACAGTCTCGGCTTTCTGCTCACAGTCTTTGCTATCGCCCTCGTCACCGATCAGGTGGAACTCGGCGAGCGCGTCGTCTGGTTGCTGCTGCCGGGACCGGTGTTGGGCCTCATCGCGCTGACGCCTTTGCTACGCGCGGATCAGAAGTATGGGCCGGCACGATGAGCGCCCAGAAATCGAGTGGCCGACCGGCGCGATACGGCCTACACCTATGCTTCAGTCTCGACAGGTTCGCCGGCTCCCGCGCGGGAGCGGCGAATAATAGGGAAAACGGTGCGAATCCGTTGCGGGGCCGCCGCTGTAAACGGCCAGGCCTCCGAACTATCTCCAAGCCACTGCGAGTCGTTCGCGGGAAGGCGAGTTCGGGGCCGTGGGACAGGATCTCCTGTCCTGGAGCCGAAAGCCAGAAGACCTGCCTGTCGTTGGTCGTGTACCGATGCTTCGGCCTCAAGCATCCGGGCGCGTCGATGCCA